>CAYQDT010000126.1:0-8063 GCA_964416225.1 uncultured bacterium | reverse complement strand
GTGGTCTTCCCGGTTCCCGTCGCCCGCGTCCGTCACCCGGAGCTCCAGTTCCCGGGCGCCGGCCAGCTCCAGGCGCACCACTTTCGCCGGCTGTCCGCCCTTCATCACGCCGCTGCGCCACCGCTCCCGCCCGTCAACGGCGACGATGAACTCCACCGACCCGTGACCCGCGCCGACCTCGTCGTCCACGCCCACCGCGGCGCTGAACCGGGAGCTGCCCCCGCCGAGGGTGATCCGCATGCGGCTCGGCGCGTGGGTGCCGATCCCCCGCTCATACCGCCGGCCGCCGATGGAGAGCGCGTGCCCGTCCAGGCTCCGGTTCCGCCGGACCTGCCCCCAGCCGGTGGTCATCTGCGAGAGGTCCAGCTCCTCCACGGCGGCGGTGCGGGAGGGAGCCGAGCGCTGGGCGGGATCAGCGGCCCGGGCGGGAGCGGCGGCCCGGGCGGCCGCGAGGCACGAGGCCAGCACCGCCAGCAGTGCGGCGACACGGACGAGAGGATGGCATGCGACCTTCATGCGGAGCTCCAGGCTGGACCGGGGCCGGGCGCCGCCGGAAACGGGATGGGAGGCGGTGCCGCTCTTCCAGGAGACCGTATCTCAGGGCGCGCGGCCGGCGAAGGACGGCTATCCCCCACCCCGGAGCGCGGGGCGCCGGGAGAGGGGCGAGGGCGGCGGGCCGGCGGCAGGGAGTACCCGGCCGGTTCGCCGGCGGTCTCCGCTCAGCGCGGCCCCCGCCGGTGCCGGCCCGGCTTGCCGAACAGCTCGATCGCCAGGTCGAGCAGCCAGGCGACCCCTTCCAGAAAGTCCAGGAGCTCCAGCAGGTGCATCGGCGCCCTCCGGGAGGCTACTTCGCGCGGAGCTCCGGATGGTTGCGCAGGATGTACTCGTACCGGTCCATGGCGGTCCCGGTCCGCTCGCTGAACAGCGGGGTGCCGCCGGCGTAGACGGTATCCTTCGGGTCGCCGTAGGCGTTCAGCCCGTGCTGCCGGATCCACGCGTCAACGCGGCGTTTGGTCTCGTCATCGATGGGGGGCATGCTGGCTCCTCCGTGCCTCCGCGCTTCCGGTGAGGATAACGATCGCGGGGTGGCGGGGTTACGCGGCCGGCGAGAGCGGCCCCGGAACGGCCCGCCCCCGCGAGTCCTCCGGGTGCGATCCAACCTGCGGCCCCGGGGGCCGCCCTCAGATGCGCATCACCACCGGGACGACCATCGGGCGGCGGCCGGTAGCCTGCTGCAGCAGCTTGTTGACGATCCGGCGGATATCCTGGCGCAGCGCGTCCCAGTCCCGGCCGCTGTCTTCCGGCAGCTCTTCCAGGAAGCGGGTCACCCGGTCCCGCGCTTCGTCGTAGACGTGCTCTTCTTCCGTGTTGAGAATGGCGCCGCGGGAGATGCAGTCGGGGCCCGCGATGATCCGCCCGGTGCCGCTGTCCACGGTGCAGACCACCATGAAGATGCCGTCCTGGGAGAGATGCCACCGGTCCCGCAGCACCACGTCCTCAAGGCCGCTCGAGCCGCTCCCGTCGATGATCACCACCCCGGCGGTGACGCGCTCCGTGATCTCCGCGCTCTCCTCGTCCAGCTCCACCACGTCGCCGTTCTCGCTCTTGATCACCGTGTAGCCCATCGCCTCGCCCATGCGGCGCCACAGCTCCTGGTGGCGGTACTCCCCGTGGACGGGCAGGATGTAGCGCGGGCGGGTCAGGTTGGCCATCAGCTTCAGCTCTTCCTGGTTGGCGTGGCCGGAAACGTGGATCCGCGGGTGGGAATGGGTGCTGATGACCTCCGCGCCCTGGCGGTACAGGTTGTTCACCACCCGCCAGACGGTGTCTTCATTGCCGGGGATCGGGGTGGAAGACATCACCACCGTATCGCCGTCCTGGATGCGGACCTGGCGATGGTCTCCCATGGCCATCCGCGTGAGCGCGGAGAGCGGCTCCCCCTGGCTGCCGGTGGTGATGATCGTCACCTCGCGGTCCGCCAGCAGGTTCACCTCTTCCAGGCGGACCAGGGTGTCTTCATGGACCGACAGGTAGCCGAGGTCCCGGGCCACGTCCACGTTGCTGGACATACTCCGCCCGGCGAGCGCCACGCGGCGCCCGTACTTCTCCGAGATCCGGATCACCTGCTGGACGCGGGAGATGTTGGAGGCGAACGTGGCCACCAGGATCCGGCCCTTCGCGTCCCGGAACACCTGGTCCAGCGCCTCCGCCACCAGCCGCTCCGAGGCCACGTAGCCCGGCTTGTCCACGTTGGTGGAGTCCGTCACCAGCGCCAGCACGCCCTCTCCGCCGATCCGGCTCAGCGCCGCGATATCCGCCACGCGGCCGTCGCTCGGGGTCTGGTCGAACTTGAAGTCGCCGGTGTGGACCACGTTGCCCGCGGGCGTGCGGAGGACGATGTTGCAGGCGTCCGGGACGCTGTGGTTGGTGTGGACGAACTCGACGTTGAACGCGCCCACCTGCACCCGCTCCCCGTCTTCCACCAGGTGCCACTCCGTGTCCGCCCAGAGCCCGTGCTCGTGGAGCTTGCGCCGGATGAGGCCCAGGGTGAGGCGACTGGCCCAGATGGGGACCGGGAGCTGGCGCAGCACAAACGGCAGCGCGCCGATGTGGTCCTCGTGCGCGTGGGTGAGCACGATTCCCAGCACTTTCTCCCGGTTTTCCAGGAGGTAGGTGATGTCCGGTATGAGCAGGTCGACGCCGAGCTGTCCCTCTTCCGGGAACTTGACGCCGCAGTCCACCACGAGGATCTGATCGTCCACGCGGTAGGCGTACATGTTCTTGCCGATCTCGGTCGCGCCGCCCAGCGGGATGATCTGAAGTTTCGGTTTGGGCATGAGTATCCGTTCAATGGGGCCGCCTGAAGCCCGGCGGCGGGGCAAATTGTGTGCGTCGACCCGTCGGGCGCGGAGCAGCCGGCTTTCCGGCGACGGGGGCGGGAGGCGCTGCCCCTATCTTAACCCGGATGAGGCATGGCGAAGCGTGCCCCACATGGGAATGGCGCGGCGGGGAGGTCGGCGCGGCTTGAGAGGTGCGGGCCAAGGGCAGCGGAGACGAGGGCGGATCGGGAGGAGGGTGCGGCGGGAGGGAAGTCGGACTCCAGCCCGCCCGGACTGCAGCGCCGCGCGGCGCACCCGGCCTTCCCGCTCCGCTCCGTTTCCCCTCCGCTCCGTTTCCTCTCCATGGCTCCGCGGCGGACCGTTCGAGCCCTCTCCGTATCTCCGCGGTGAACAATCCCTCCGGGCCTCCGCGGTCCGCCCCTACACCAGCCCGAATTCCGCCATCGCGGCGCGGATCGTACCGGTGACCTTCTCGTCGGCGGGAATCAGCGGCAGACGCACGCCGCCCGCGGGGATCCCCAGCAGCGTCACCGCCGCTTTTACCGGAATCGGGTTGGTGGTGCAGAAGCAGGCGTTGTAGAGCGGCAGCAGCCGCCCGTGCAGCGCCGCCGCCTCGGCGGTGCGGCCCGCCACAAAGGCGTCGATCATCTGCCGAATCTCACGGCCGACCAGGTGCCCGGCCACGCTGACAATCCCGTGCGCGCCCACTGCCATCAGCGGCAGGGTCAGCGCGTCGTCGCCGGAGTAGACCCGGAACGAGGCCGGAGTCCGGGCCACGATCTCCGTTGCCTGCTCCGTCTTGCCGCTCGCTTCCTTCACCGCCACGATGTTCGGGATCTCGGCCAGCCGGATCACGGTGGCCGGCTCCATGTTGCGGGGCGCGCGGGAGGGCACGTTGTACAGCATGATCGGCAGCCGCGTGCTCTCCGCGATCGCCTTGAAGTGCTGGTAGAGACCTTCCTGCGGCGGGTTGTTGTAGTACGGCACCACGCACATCGCGCCGTCGACCCCCACCTTCTCCGCCGCCTGCGTCAGCTCGATCGACTCCCGCGTGCAGTAGTTGCCGGTCCCGGCGATCACCACCGCGCGGTCGCCCACGGCCTCCTTCACCGTGTGGAAGAGCGCCAGCTTCTCCTCCGCCGTGAGGGTCGGGGACTCGCCGGTCGTCCCCGCCACCACCACGCCGTCGTTGCCCGTGTCCACGAGGTGGCGCGCGACCTGCGCGGCCGCCCCGTGATTCACACTCCCGTCCGGGTGGAACGGGGTCACCATGGCCGTTAGCAGCCGTCCAAATTCCATCGGTCTATCTCCAGGTTGAGCGCATCACGGAGGCCCGGATGCCGGGGAGGCGCTCGACGAAGGTCCGGAAGCGTACCGGCCGGCGGGAATCCGCCGCGCCGCCCGGGCACCCGGCTCCCGCCGTATCGCGCGCTCCGTCTCTCCGTCCCCGCTCGGGGATCCGCGTCTCCGTGGTGAAGTGTTCGCTAGCGGCGCAGGCAGTTGCGGCGCACGACCTCTTCCGCGATCTGCACCGCGTTCTGCGCCGCGCCCTTGCGGAGGTTATCCGCCACCACCCAGAAGGAGAGCCCCGTCTCCACGAAGGGATCCTCGCGCACCCGTCCGACCAGCGTCTCCGGGATACCGGCGGCTTCCAGGGGGGTCGGGCAGGTGCGGCGGTGCGGATTCTTCTCCGCCGGAGAGGGCTCGTCCACCACGCGCAGGTTCGGAAACGCCGCCATGGCCGCGCGCGCCTCGTCCGCCGTGATCTTCCGCTCCGTCTCGATGTAGACCGACTCGGAGTGGCCGATCACCACCGGCACGCGGACGGTCGTCGGCGTGATCCGGATCGCGTCGTCGTGGAGCATCTTCTGCGTCTCGACGATCAGCTTCCACTCCTCATCCTGATAGCCGTTCTCCATGAAGGTGAAGCAGCCGGCGAGCAGGTTTCCGGCCAGCGGTCCCGGGATGTTCTGGAAGGGCGGGCATTCCGTCCCCTCCGCCATCGCGCGCACCTGGCCGGCGAACTCCTGGATGGCAGGCGCGCCGGAGCCGGAGATCGACTGGTAGGTGGAGACGATCACGCGGGTGATCCGGGAGAGATCGTAGAGCGGCTTCAGCGCGTGGACCATCTGCACGGTGGAGCAGTTGGGGTTCGCGATGATCCCCTGGTGCCACTCCACGTCCGCCCCGTTCACCTCCGGCACCACCAGGGGCACCCGCGGGTCCAGGCGGAAGTCCTTGCCGTTGTCGATCACCACGGCGCCGCGCTTCACGGCTTCTTCGCCGAAGGTGACGGCCGCGCCCTTCTCGCCCTCCGTCCCCGCGAAGAGGGCGATCTGCACACCCTCAAACGCTTCCGGAGTGGTGGCCCGGACGTTGTACGCGCGCCCGTCGATTTCCATCCGGCGGTCCGAGCGGGCCAGGATCCGCAGCTCCTTCAGCGGGAACTTCCGCTCATGCAGGATCCGCACCATCTCCACGCCGACCGCGCCGGCGCCCACTACCGCGACTACATATCCGTCCGACATGTCCGTTCCTTCACCACCGGGCCGCTCCGCGCTCGGCGCTCCGCGGCCCGTTTCCGTACTGCTGTCTCCCGCGGCACCGCGGGCGGCGCGCCTGCTCCCCTGCGCGCGGGCCTCTCTCCGCCGGACCTCAACCTTTGGTAACGCGACCGCTGCCCCGGGCGGGACAGGTCGGCCGCGGCAATTCCTCCCGGCGCACGGTGCTCCTCCCGCCGGCCCGCGGAATGGTGGAACGGGCCGGTCTCACTGGATCATCCTGAACGAAGCTTATCATCAGGCCGGCGGTCTCCGCTGAGCCGCGCCCGGAGCGAAGCGCCCGCGGGAGCGCGGCGGATCACAGCTCCAGCAGCTTTTCGAGCCCCTGCACCAGCCCCCGCAGGCCGCGCACCTTCTTCGCCGCCAAGATCACGCCCGGCATGAAGCTCACCCGGTCCATGCTGTCGTGGCGGATGGTGAGGGTCTGACCGAGGCCGCCGAAGATGCACTCCTGGTGCGCCACGAAGCCGGGAAGGCGGATGCTGTGCACCCGGATCCCGTCCGCGTTGCCGCCGCGGGCGCCCTCCAGCTTGAAGAGTTCCTTCTCCGGCCGGACCGCCGTCCGCTCGCCGCGGGCTTCCTGGATGAAGCCGAGCGTGTACATCGCCGTCCCGCTGGGCGCATCCACCTTCTGCTCGCCGTGGTACTCGATGATCTCCACTTCCGGGAGGTACTTCGCCGCCTGCCGGGCGAAGAGCATCATCAGGACCGCGCCGATGGCGAAGTTCGGCGCCACGAAGGCGCCCAGGCCGCGCTCTTCCGCCAGCGCACCGATCTCCCGGAGCTGCTCCGCGGACATGCCGGTGGTACCGATCACCGGCGCCACCCCCGCGCGCAGGGCGGTCAGGGCATTCTCATAGGCGCCTTCGGCCCGGGTGAAGTCCACCAGCACCTCCGCGCCGCTCGCGCCGAGCACGTCCCCCAGCGAGCTTCGGATCTCGACCCCCAGCGCCCCGACCCCGGCGACGACGCCCGCGTCCTCGCCCGGATGCGCGTGATCGACCGCCGCGACCAGCACCGTCTCCGGATCGTCATGCACCGCCTTGACCACCGCGCGGCCCATCCGTCCCGCCGCGCCCGCCACCGCAATCTTGAGAGCCATATCTGGTTCGGTTCCACTGCACGGCCGGTCGGCCCCCCGTGCGGGGCATGGGCGCCGCGCGCGATCAGCGGCGCCGGGTCTTCTTGAACGGTCCGATGGCCGTGAACGCCACCTGCTCCCGGCCGAACAGCTCGCCGGCCACGCGGGCGCAGTCCTCCAGCGTGATCACGTCCACGCAGTGCATCAGCTCCGAAGGGGGGATCACCCGACCGTGGAAGAGGAGGCTCCGTCCGAGACGGTTCATCCGACTCCCGACGTCATCCAGCGAGAGCAGGAGCGAGGCGCGGACCTGGTCTTTGGACCGCTTCAGCTCATCCTCGGTCACGCCGCTCCGCGCCATCGTCCGCAGCTCCTGGAGACAGAGGTCTCGCACCTCTTCCATCTGACCGGGGCTGGTGTCCGCGTACAGGGTCAGAAGGCCGCCCTCGCGGTAGGAGGAGAGCTCCGCCGCGATACTGTAGCAGAGGCCGCGCTTCTCCCGCACCTCCTGGAAGAGGCGCGAGCTCATGCCGCCGCCCAGGATCAGGTTCAGCACCCGCGCGATCCAGCGGTCCGGATGCGTCTCGTCGAGGCCGTCGAGGCCCAGGCAGAAGTGGGCCTGCTCCGTCTTCCTGGCCACCAGGGTGGTCTCCAGCCGGGTCTCCGGCTTGCAGAGGACCCGCTCCGGCGACGTGCCGTGAAGGTCGCCCCACTGCCGCGCCACCTCGCCCACGAACCGCTCATGCTCCACGTTTCCGGCCGCGGACCAGATGAGACGCGACGGCACGTAATACTGCGCCAGGTACTGCAGGAGCTGCTCGCGCGTCACGCGCCGGATCACCTCCGGGTAGCCGATCACGGGCCGTCCGAGCGGGTGGTCCGGCCAGACGGAGCGGGAATAGACCTCATGGACCCAGTCTTCGGGCGAGTCCTCCAGGCTCTTGTACTCTTCCAGGATGACGCCCCGCTCCAGCTCCAGCTCGTTCGGCTCGATCAGCGAGCGGCGGAGCATGTCGGAGAGCACGTCCATCGCCAGCGCCATGTGCTCCGGCAGCACCCGGGCGGCATATCCCGTGTATTCCTTGGTGGTGTAGGCGTCCAGCTGCCCGCCCACCGCGTCCATCTCCTCGGCGATCTGCCGGGCGGTGCGGCGCTCCGTCCCCTTGAACACCATGTGCTCGAGCAGGTGGGTGATCCCCGCCAGCTCTTCCGGCTCGTCCCGCGCGCCGACATCCACCCGGAGACCCAGGGCCACGCTCTGCACATGCGGCACCTGCTCCGTGACGATCCGAATGCCGTTGTCGAGGGTGGTGAGTTGAACGGGTGTATCCAGCATAAGTCAGTGACGCCTGCGGGCCCCGGCGCTGCGGGCCGGAGCGGGAGTTCGTGCGGAGGTTCGTGTGGGAGTTCGTGCGGCGGCGACCCGGGACCCGATAACCGGTACCGGAGACCCTACTTATCCTACCGCGCCCCCGCGGCCTCTGCCTCGACCTGCGCCACCACTGGGTCGCCGAGGGTGCAGGAGAGGACCTTGCTGACGCCGCGCTCCTCCATGGTAACGCCGTAGAGCGTGTCCGCGCC
>CAYQDT010000125.1:0-8065 GCA_964416225.1 uncultured bacterium | reverse complement strand
GATGCTTACGAGCGGCTCATCGGCCGCCTGCTCGCCTCGCCCCGCTACGGGGAGCGCTGGGCGCGCTACTGGCTGGACCTCGCGCGGTATGCCGAGAGCGAGGGTTTTAAGGCGGACGAGACCCGACCGAACGCCTGGCGCTATCGGGACTACGTGATCCAGGCGTTCAACGAAGACCGCCCTTACGACCGCTTCGTCCGGGAGCAGATCGCGGGAGACGAGCTGTATCCCGCTGATCCGCAGGCGCAGATCGCCACCGGTTTCTGCCGCCACTGGGCCGACGAGAGCAACGCGAAGAACATCCCGCTGCGCCGGCAGGAAATTCTGAACGACATCACGGACGTGACCGGCTCCGTCTTCCTGGGGCTAACCGTCGGCTGCGCCCGCTGCCACGACCACAAGTACGACCCGATCACCCAGAAAGACTACTACAAGCTCCAGTCATTCTTCGCCGCCTGCTACGCCAAGGACGACATCCCGCTGGTCCCCGCCGCCCAGTTGGCGGAGTTCCGGCGCCGCGAGGCGGAGTGGGAAGGGCAGACCCAGGGGCTCCGCGCCCGGATGGAAGCGCTGGAGGCTCCGTACCGCGCGCAGTTGTCAAAAGGGAAGCGCGCTGCCTTCACTCCGGACGTGATCGAGGTGCTCGACACACCCGCGGCCCGGCGGACGGCACTCCAGTGGCAGCTTTACAACCAGGTCCTGCCGCAGGTGCTGATCACCGACGACGAGCTCGCGAAGAGCATGAAGGCGGAAGACCGTTCCCGGTGGGGCCGGATGCGCGAGGAGCTGGCAGCATTTGCGCCGCTGAAACCGCCGGCATTTCCGGTAGCCATTGGTATCCGCGATGTCTCCACGCAGGCGGCGCCGGTGTTCACGCTGCGCGTCGGGGTCTACGACGCGCCCGACCAGGAAGTGCAGCCGGGCTTTATCTCGGCGATCGACAACAGCTCGCCCCAGATCCGCCCGATTCCGGAGTTGAACTCCTCCGGCCGCCGCCGCGCACTCGCCGAGTGGCTCAGCCGGCCCGAGAACCCGCTCACGGCGCGGGTGATGGTCAACCGGGTCTGGCAGGGCCACTTCGGCCGGGGAATCGTCGCTACCTCCAGCGACTGGGGGAAAGCGGGGGAGGCTCCGACCCACCCGGAGCTGCTGGACTGGCTCACCTCCGAATTTGTCCGCAATGGCTGGAGCTTGAAGAAGCTGCACCGGCTCATCATGACCTC
Source organism: uncultured bacterium (assembly GCA_964416225.1). Lineage (GTDB taxonomy): Bacteria > Armatimonadota > SYMT01 > SYMT01 > SYMT01 > CAYQDT01. Next base: position 6,842 of record CAYQDT010000125.1, on the reverse strand, counting down.
CGCCGCGTACCGGCAGTCGAGCGCATTCAACGCGGCGTCCGCTGAGAAGGATCCGGATGATGCCCTCTTATGGCGCTACCGGCGCTGGCGGCTGGAGGGGGAGGCAATCCGCGACGCCTGCCTCGCCATCAGCGGTGAGCTGAACCTGAAGATGGGTGGGCCCAGCATCTTTCCCGAGCTGCCGGAAGGCGTCAGCACCCGAGGCGGCTGGCCCGTCTCCCGGGACCCCGCCGAGCGCAACCGGCGGAGTGTCTACGTGTTCGTGCGGCGCAATCTCCGGTATCCGCTCTTCCAGGCCTTCGATTTTCCCGACACGCATGAGCCGTGCGCGCGCCGGGCGGTCACGAACACGGCGCCGCAGGCCCTCATGCTGTTCAACAGCGACCTCGCGCTGAAGCAGGCCGAGGCGATGGCCGGGCGGCTGCTGAAGGAGGCGCCCGCTCCGGAAGGGCGGGTGGAGCGCGCCTACCGGCTCGCGTTCGGCCGGGCGCCGGAAAGCGGGGAGCGGGAGACGGCCCTCCAGTTTTTGAAGCGCCAGGAGGAGCTGGTGCGCCGCCGGATCGGACGCCACGAGCCCGTAGCGCTGCCGGTGGACATGCCGGCCGCCGCGGACCCGGCCCAGGGCGCGGCACTCGTGGACTTCTGCCACGCCCTGATGAATGCGAATGAGTTTCTCTACGTGGACTAACCCTCTGCACCGCTCCCCGCTCGCCGCCGGACGAAAGATGTTGAACTACGCAGCACTCGGAGACAGTATCAGCATCGACGCCTACACCAGTGTCGCTGGAGGCGGCGCGGCAAGCCAGCTCGCGAGAATGCTCGGCGCGCGCGGCGCCGCGTTTCAGAACCTGACGCGCGATGGAAACGTCTCGTCCGCGGCGCTGATCGACCTGGAGCGCATTCAAGAGGCGCCGGATGTGGTCACCTTGACGATCGGCGGGAACGACTTTCTCCTGGGACGTCCGGCGGTCGAGATCGTGGGGACGATCCGCGCCATCGCCGGGCGTCTGGCGGAGCTTGGCGGAACGGTGATCATGAACACCGTTTATGACCCGACGGACGGCGACGACCGCCTGGGCGCGCAGCTTGGGCTCGGTCCGGAGCAGCGCCGGGAATACGAGCGCATGAATCAGGGAATCCGGGAGATCGCGCGGGAGCGAGGTTTCCTCTTGAGCGATCTGCAGCGGCTTTTTCAAGGAAGTGGGATCGCGGCGCCCAATCCGTGGATCTGCTGTCAGATCGAGCCGAACCTGCTTGGAGCCACGGCTACCGCCGCGCACTGGATGGGGCTCCTCGCGGCCCATCCGGATGACGCGTGCCCTCTATAAGGCCGGGGCCATTCGGCCGGCCCCTAAGATCGGTGGAACCAGAGATGTCCAGCCCGGCGAAACGCTTCGAAAACCTGCCTCACGTGCCCGTCGTGACGTCCCGCCGCGACCTGCTCTTTCGCGCGGGACTCGGGTTCGGCGGAGTGGCCCTATCGGCGCTGCTGGCCGAAGACGAGGCGCGCGCGGAACCCCGCGAGGCCGTCGATCCGCTCGCGCCCAAGGCGCCGCCGCTGATCCCCCGGGCGGACTCCGTCATCTTTCTCTTCATGGAGGGCGGGCCGAGCCACATCGACCTGTTCGACCCGAAGCCGGAGCTTCAGCGCCTGGCCGGGCAGCCGCTTCCGCCGTCGTACGGCAGCCCGATCACCCCGATGGGGGTCACCCACAATGCTCTTCTGCCCACGCGGCGCACCTTCCGGCAGTACGGGCAGAGCGGGATTCCCGTGTCCGATTGGTACCCGCACATCGGCCAGCACGCGGACAAGCTGTGCGTCATTCGCTCCTGCTGGGCCGACGGATTGAACCACGTGGGCTCCGTCTGCCAGATGAACACCGGCTCCATCCTCGCCGGCCGGCCCTCCCTCGGAGCCTGGTCGCTCTACGGCCTCGGCTCCGTCAACCGGAACCTGCCCGGCTTCATGATCCTGCTGGACGAGCGGGAGCCGGTGGGAGGCCCGAAGAACTGGAGCTCCGGATTCATGCCGGCGAACTTCCAGGGAACGCAGCTTCGTCCGGAGGGCGCGCCGATTCTGAACCTGATCCCGCCGAAGAGCCTGAGCCAGGAGCAGCAGCGCAGCAAGCTGGACTTCCTCCAGGCTCTCAACACGCGGTACGGGAAAGGGCGGGAAGACTTCTCCGAACTGGACGCGCGCATCGCGGCCTACGAGCTGGCTTTCCGTATGCAGTCCAGCGCTACGGAGGCCGTGGATCTGTCCAGGGAGACCGACTACACGAAGGCTCTCTACGGCCTGGATGATCCGACCACCGCGAAGTTCGGCAGAAACTGCCTCCTGGCCCGGCGAATGGTTGAGCGCGGCGTGCGGTTCGTGGAGCTGTACTGCGGCACGGGAAGCCAATGGGACGCCCATTCAGACCTGGAGGGGAACCACACGAAGATGTGCCGCATCTCGGACAGGCCGGTCGCCGCGCTCCTTCAGGATCTGGCACAGCGCGGCATGCTGGACCGCACCCTGGTTGTGTGGGGCGGTGAGTTCGGGCGCACGCCGATGGGGGAGAAGGGGAACGGGCGGGATCACAACCCGTATGGATTTACAATGTTCATGGCGGGCGGCGGCGTCAAGCCGGGCCAGGTGATCGGCGCGACGGACCCCCTCGGGCTGCGCGCCGTGGAAGACCGACTCCACGTCCATGACCTGCACGCAACGATCCTCCACCTGCTGGGGGTGGATCACCTGAAGCTCACGTACCGCCACAACGGACGCGATGAGCGCGCGACGGTGAACGGCGGTGTCGTGATGAACAAGATTTTCGCGTAAACCTGCACTCGGGACGGCGATACGATGCCTATCCGGACCCTGGCGCCGGGGCTGCTGGCGGTCGCGCTGATATTGACGGAAGCGGGCGGCGCCCGGGCCTCCGGGCCGGCCCGCGCCAGGCCGCCGCGCGGGGGATCCGGCATTCGCCTGGAGATCACGCCAGCTGCGGTGAGCCTGACCGGCGCGGGCGAGCACGGCCGTGTATTTGTGACCGCCGTGCGTCCGGACGGCTCCCGGATTGATGTGACGACGAACGCGCGGTTCGGCCTTTCGGCCCAGGTGGCGCGGGTGGCGCCCGGAGGGCGGCTCGTCGCGCTGCGCGACGGCCGCGCAGCGCTGGCAGCGGTGTATGCCGGTGCCCGGGCGGCGGTCCCGCTGCAAGTCCGGAACGCCATTGTGCCGCGGCCCCTGTCGTTCCGGTATGACGTGCTGCCGATCCTCTCTCGCGCCGGCTGCAACCAGGGCGCGTGCCACGGCAACTCGGAGGGCAAGGGCGGGTTCAAGCTCTCGCTGAAGGGCGAGGATCCGGAGACGGACTGGGGGGTGATGGTGACGGCGGGCGGCGGCCGGCGGGTCAACCGCGCGGATCCGGGGGCCAGTCTGCTCCTGGAGAAGGCGGTGTCGGCGCTGCCCCACGGGGGCGGGATGCGCTTCCGGCCGGGATCCGAGGAGTTTCGGACCCTGGCGGCATGGATCGCCGCGGGAGCGCCGAATGATGCTCCGGACGCGCTGCGGCTGACCCGCCTGGAAGTGCTTCCGCGCCAGGAGGTGCTCGTGCAGCCGGCGGGGATGGTGCGCCTGGCCGTCTCGGGGACCTTTTCCGACGGCACCACCCGCGACCTGACGGAGAAGGCGATCTACAACTGCGGCGATCCCGCGCTCCGGGTCGAGCCGGACGGCAAAGTCTCCGCAGGGGGCTTCGCGGACGCCGCGGTGCTGGTGCGGTTCGCCGATCAGATGCAGCAGACCCGGCTGACATTCGTCCCGGCGCGCGCGGGCTTTACCCGCTCCAGCCGCGAGGCGGCGTTAACCCCGAGCATTCGTCCCGGCGCGCGCGGGCTTTACGTGGAAGCCGGCCCCCGCCAACAACTGGATCGATAACCTTCAGTGGGCGCGGCTGCGGATGCTTCGCCTGCAGCCCTCTGCGCTCTCGACAGATCTCGAGTTTTTACGCCGCGCCTACCTGGACGCGATCGGAACGCTTCCCACGCCGGATGAAGTGCGGGCATTTCAGGCGGACGCCCGCCCAACCAGACGCGCGGCGCTGATCGAATCCCTGCTCCGGCGGCCGGAGTTCGATGACTTCTGGACCCTGAAATGGAGTGATGTTCTCCGCGTGGAGGAGCGGACGCTCGACCCGAAGGGCGTGGCGGCGTACCGGGACTGGATCCGTGGCGCGATTCACTCCGACATGGGGCTGGACCGGATGGCCCGCACGCTGCTCACGGCCACGGGGAGCACGTACGCCAACCCGCCGGCGAACTACTATCGCCGCACCCGGGATCCCATCGAGCTTGCGGAAACGTCGGCGCAGCTCTTCATGGGCACCCGCATGCTGTGCGCCCGGTGCCACAACCACCCCTTCGAGCGCTGGAAACAGGAAGATTATTACGCCTTCGCGGCATGCTTCGCGAAGGTGAGCCGCAAGATTGAGAAGGTGGAGCGCAAGGATAAGTTCGATCTGCACGAGCTCATCGGCGAAGAGACGATCAGTGTGGCGAAGAGCGGCAGCGTGGAGAACCCGCGGACCCGGAAAGTGGTGGCTCCCCGGCTGCCCACCGCGACGGAGCCGCTGGAGGGGGCGGAGGCCGACGATCCGCGGGAGGCGTTCGCCCGGTGGCTGACCAGTCGGGAGAACCCGTATTTCGCGCGGGCGATGGTCAACCGGATCTGGTATCACCTGAACGGGCGCGGTCTGGTGGATCCGGTGGATGACCTCCGAGAGTCGAACCCGGCGTCCAACCCGGAGCTGCTCGACCGCCTGGCGGGCGAGTTCGTCCGGCACGGCTACAGCCTCCGGTATGTCGTGCGGACGATCATGAACAGCCGCACCTACCAGCTTTCTTCCCTGCCGAACGCCACCAACGCGGAGGACGAGCGGTTTTTCTCCCGCGCGATCGCGCAGCGGCTCCCCGCGGAAGTACTGCTCGACGCGATCAGCGGGGCCTGCGGCGCCGCGGGGCAGTTCGAGGGGTTTCCGGCGGGCACCCGCGCGATCCAGCTCTATGCAAAGAAGCGGAAAGACCCGTTCCTCAAGACCTTCGGACAGCCGCAGCGGGAATCCGTCTGCGAGTGCGAGCGGGCGAGCGATACCACGCTGGCTCAGTCGTTCGCGCTGATCAGCGGCAGAGTGGTCGACGAGAAGATCAAGCTGCCGGAAAACCGCATCGGCGCGCTCCTGAAAGCCGGAAAGGGTGACCGCACGATCATCGAGGAGCTGTATCTCGCGAGCGTGAGCCGCGAGCCGACGACGAAGGAGCTGGCCTCCGCCGAGAAATACGTCTCGAGCCGGCGAGACCGGCGCGCGGCACTGGAAGATCTGCTCTGGGCCCTGGTCAACAGTCAGGAATTCCTGCTGCGCCGGTAGCACGGGCGCATGCGGCTGGACGAAAACCGAATGGCACGGAATGCAGGAACGGTAACTCCATCGGTCGCAGCCGTCGTCATGACGGCCATCCTCTGTCTCTGCCCGTCGCCGGACCGGAGCGCGCTCTCACGCGTCATCGCCCTGTTCGCGGCCCAACACCCGGCACCGGCGGCGAACGCTCCCGTGGAAGTCTCCTTTCGGGAGCTCGGGCCGCGTTCCGCGCGGGTGCCGGTAGCCCCGGCAGGGGGACCCGTCCCGGAGACAATCGTCTCCATCCACACCCGCCGGAGGCCGGAGCGGGATCCGGAACCGGAGGGTACTGCAATAGTGTCCCGGGCCGCGGCCGCCCCGCGGGAACGACCGGCCCGCGAAAGCATCCGGGGTGTCGAGACGGCGACCGCGGGCGGGACCCGGCCCGGAAGCGCCGCGAGCCGCTTTCCGGACCCGGGACGGGAGAGCCCTGCATCCGCGCGAGAAGCGACGGCTGACCCGGCGCCCGATGCCGCGCGCCCGCCCACGGTCCCGGCTTCGGCGCCGCTGCCCGGGGCGGCCGGCCAGCCGCCGGCCGCCCGTTCCGCGGATCCGCCCATGGCCGAAGCGGTGCCGGCGCCGCCGGCAGACCGGGCGCGGACGGAGAGCGACGATCCATCCCATCAACTGGCCCCCGAGCGGGATCGGCCGTTCATTCGAGGGCACTACTACCCGGCCCGCCCGTATTGACGGACGGCGCACGGACTGCCGGGAGAGGGTTCCAACGTGTCAACACCGAGACGACCAGGCTGCGCGGAGTTCTGGCAGAGCCGAAAGATGAGCCGTCGTCACCTGCTCACGGCGGGGAGCGTGGGAATGCTGGGGCTGACCCTTCCCGCGCTGCTGCAGGCCGAGGCACGGGCCAACGCCTCGGGAACCGGGGGCGGGGCCACCGCGAAGTCGGTTATCTTTCTCTACCAGTGGGGCGGTCCGAGCCACCTCGAAACCTTCGACATGAAGCCGGATGGTCCGGAAGAGTCCCGGGGGCAGTTCAAGCCGATTCCCTCGAATGTTCCCGGTATCCAGGTGTGCGAGCTGCTCCCGCGGATGGCCCAGGTGATGGACCGCGTCGCCCTGGTGCGCTCCGTCACGCACACGGTTCGGAACCACAACCCACCCGGCTATTACGGCCTGACGGGCCACGCCCCGCCCCTGGATGACCAGCGGCTGCGAGACACCCCGGACCTGCTTCCCCACTACGGATCGGTGATCGACTACCTGAAGCCGGCACCGAGGGAGATTCCGACGTTCGTCGCCATGCCCACCGTCATCCACGATGGCGAGACTGGCCTGCTGGTCAACCCCGGAGACCAAGCCGGTCTGACCGAGGCGATCTCCCAAGTGCTATCCGATCGGCAACGCGCCAGGGCAATGGGGCAACAAGCCCGCACTCACGTTGAG
>CAYQDT010000124.1:0-8087 GCA_964416225.1 uncultured bacterium | reverse complement strand
TTCGCTAACGTCCGGATCAAGAACCTGATGGTCCCCGGAAGCGAGGGCGGCGTCACGAAGCACCAGCCGGATGGTGAAGTGATGCCGATCTACGATGCGTCGATGCGGTACCAGGCCGCGGGCATCCCGCTCATCATCCTTGCCGGCCAGGAGTACGGAACCGGCTCCTCCCGGGACTGGGCGGCGAAGGGCACGAATCTCCTCGGCGTGCAGGTGGTGGTGGCGGAGAGCTTCGAGCGCATCCACCGGAGCAACCTCGTGGGGATGGGCGTGCTTCCGTGCCAGTTCAAAGAGGGGGTGAACGCCCGCACGCTCGGCCTGGACGGAACGGAGTGCTTCGACCTGGTCGGCCTGGAAAACGGCATCGCGCCGCGCCAGGACGTCACGCTGGTGATCCACCGCGCGGGTGGAGAGACGGAGCGCGTGCCGATTACCCTGCGCATCGATACTCCAATCGAGGTGGAGTACTACCTGAACGGCGGCATCCTGCCGTACGTGCTTCGCCAGTTGATCTTCCACGAGGCCTGACGCGCTCCAACGCGGCCGGGCAGGTGGAAGGAGGGCGTCCCGCACCACCTGCCCGGCAGTCCCGCGGCCAGGACCACCAGGTCCGTCAGGAACAGCCACTCCAGCGGCAGCCGGAGCCGTGGGTCCGCGTTCGTGAGGAGCATCGGCACGACGTAGAGGACGGCGACCGGAATCGCGAAGGGGCCTTCCGGCCGAGGGGAGCGCCGTCCGGCCGCCAGCCGCGCCACCAGCCACACCGGTGCGATCAGCGCCAGCAGGCACTGCATCCCGCCCGCGATCCGCGTCGACCCGGAGCGTCCGGAGACAAGCTGCCGGAGGTCCGGTCGGAAGAGAGTCCACAGCTTGAGCGCGGCGAGACGCGCGTACTCCGCCGGATGCCGGCGAATGAACCGGTACGCCAGGCGCCAGTAAAGGGCCGAGTGCTGTTCGCGCCGCAGCACCACGGGCGCGGCCCGGATGGCCGCGGCGTCCGCGTACCGCATGGCCGCGGCCGGAATCGACTGCTCCGCGTTCAGGTTCTGCCGCAGGTACCGCGCCGAGAGAGGGTTCGCCCCCGCGAACAGGTTGTATGACCCGTTCTCCGGAGGAGCCAGCAGCCGGCCGGTCATCGGCAGCGACACGCCGGCCAGCGTGCCCCCGAGGGCCAGCGCGCATGCCAGTGCCGCGGTAGCCCGCTCGCGCCCAGTTCCGGTACGGAGCACCGGCGGTAGGAGCAGCAGCAGCGGCCAGGCGTTGGGCCGGATGAGTACGAGTGCCCCGAATGCAATCCCCGTCAGTACCGCCGGCCGGAGGCACAGCCCGCGCTTCCGCAGCGTGACGAGCCCGAAAAGGAACAGGCTAAACGGAGCCAGTAGGACGCTGTTGTCGATGATCCGCTTGACGTTGAACAGCAGGTAGGGGTGCAGCGCCACCAGCAGACACCCGGCGCAGACCCACCGCCGCGGGAGGCCAAGCTGCTTGAGGATGCCGCCTGTGGCCCACACCGTCACCAGATAGCAGAGCGCCTGGGCAGCAAAAAGCGCGTGGAGCCCGCCGATCTTCAGCGACGCGGCGATGAACGCCACGTAGCCGATCGGGAGGACATCGAACGGGACCTTGCCGTCGTGGAGCGTCTGGCGGGCAAAGTCCAGGTACTCGCCGATGGGAAGCTGAAAGGGCGCGAAGCGGATGGCCACCAGGGCCAGCGCCACCGTAACCAGCCCCGTCGCGATCAGCTCCGGCGCCACCGGCAGACCCGAAAGCCGCCGCAGGCCGCCGAGCGCTGCGCGCACCGCGCGTCCGTACCCGCGCTCAACTTCCAGCGACATCAGGGCGGCCCCAGCAACAACGGAGGCCGCAGCCCGGCCCATTCCACAGTTGCTCCGCCGCCCGGTGCCCGAAACGCAAATCTCGCAGGCGGGGGTATTCCTCGCTGCGGCGCTCTAGAGCCTGTTATGCACTCAAGCAGTAGCAAATCCTACAGTTCACGCCTGACATATGCCGCCCATGATCGGTAGAGAAAGCATGCAAGCGCTAACCCACCGAGCGGTAACTTACGTGCTATTCTGCAATCTCCACGCATAAGAGGGGCCGTTTTCGCTCCTCTCCTCCACCAAGAAGTGCATAACAGGCTCTAGCGCGCGTGCGTCATTCCCAGGCCCAGAGACATCAACAATCCGCCCGCTCCGCCTCCCAGCAGCGAGGTGAGCACGATCGGCCATTTGTGGTCGTGGTCGTACTCAAAGAGCGCGTAGTAGAGCATGTAGAGCGGAAAAATAAGCCCCACCAGCCCCTTCCAGATCTCATTCTGAAACGCGTCGATCAGGATCATGATCGACGTGACCGCCGCGGCGAGCACCAGCAGCAGTCCCACGACAATCAGCAGCGAGCCCATCGGCATTCTCCCGGCACGAGGCAGCGTGACGTTTCATGAAACGCGCTATCCCATCACTGGTTACGGAGCAGGCCGACGCACGGCGGGTTGCCGGTTCTATGGGCAAACGGGGATCTGCACCGATCGTGGGAGATGGACCGGCGGGGGGCGCGGGCGATCGCCGAAGCGGCGACTCGTGGTAGAGGAAGCGGGCGGCGCGAGGAGAGCACCGGGGCACGGGCGCCGCGGCGGGCGCGGGAGAGGTGTCCGTGCCCCCTCCCGCGCCCGCGCCCGCGGGCCGGCTACATCCCGATCGAGATGTACTTCGTCTCGAGGTAACCGGCAAGTCCCTCGATGCCGCCCTCGCGACCCTGGCCGCTCTCCTTCATGCCACCGAAAGGCGCCTGGGCTGTCGCCGGGACCGTGTCATTGATGCCGATGATGCCGAACTCGAGCCCCTCCGCCATTCGGATAGCCGTCTTCAGATCATTCGTCATCACGTACGCGGCCAGGCCGTACGTCGGGTGGTTGGCCGCTTCGATCACCGCGTCGATGTTGTTGAAGTCGAGGATCGGCATGATCGGGCCGAACGTCTCCTCGCAGGTGAGGCGCATGTCCGGGCTCACGTTCGTCAGCACGGTCGGCTCCCACCAGTAGCCCTTGTCGAAGCCGTCGGGCCGCTTGCCGCCGGTGAGCACCTTCGCGCCCTTGGAACGGGCATCCTCGATGAAGCCGATCGTGTTCTCCAGCGACCGCTTCTCAAACAGCGGGCCCACGTCTGTGCCGGCTTCCCATCCGGGACCGATCTTGAGGGCACGGCTGTGCTCCACCGCGGCTTCCGTGAAGTCCTTGCGGATCGCCTCATGCACGTAGATGCGGGTGGGCGAGATGCAGACCTGCCCGTTGTTGCGGAACTTGCCGATCGCCGTCACCTTCGCGGCCTGCTCGGGGTCGACGTCCGGGAAAATGATGATCGGCGCGTGGCCGCCCAGCTCCAGGGAGAGCCGCTTCATCTGGTTGGCCGCCTGCCGCTGCAGCTCCTTGCCAACTTCCGTCGAGCCGGTGAAGCTGATCTTCCGGATGATCGGATTCTCCATGAACTCCGGCGTCACGTCGCCGGGGGAGCCGAGCACCAGGTTCGCCACTCCCGCCGGCACCCCCGCGTCTTCCAGGCACTGGAACAGCAGCATGGTCGAGAGCGGCGTCTGGCTCGCCGGCCGGCCCACCACCGTACAGCCCGCGGCCAGGGCTGGAGCAATCTTGCGCGCGAGGAGCAGCACCGGGAAGTTCCACGGCGCGATGGCCGCCACCGGGCCGACCGGATGCTGGAGGGTCCAGTGGCGCTTATTCGGCAGCGACTGCGGAATGATCCGCCCGTAGGTCCGCTTGCACTCCTCCGCCATCCACTCGAAGTTGGCGGCGCTCTGCGCCATCTCCCCGCGCGACTCGGGCAGCGTCTTGCCCTGCTCCCGCGTGAGCTGCAGGGCCATCTCCTCGGTGCGCGACCGGATCAGGTCCGCGACCTTCTTTAGGATCGCGGCGCGCTCATAGGCGGTGGTCTTCGACCAGGTCTTGAACGCCGCTCCGGCCGCCTCGACAGCCTCGTGCACGTCTTCGCGGCCGCCATACGGCACGTCCAGCAGGATCTCTTCCGTTGCCGGGTTGATCACGCCCAGCGTCTTGCCGGACCGAGCGGCCGTCCAGCGGCCGTTGATATACATCTGCATGCGTTCGGACATCTGTCTCTCCCCCGCGGGCGCGGTCGTGGTCAGAAACCGGAAGGCGAGCCCGCCGGGATGCATGTCCGTGCCGCGGACGGGCTGAGGCTCGCGTATGCTTACTTTTATCAGCGCGAGGCGTCCGCTGTCGCCGCGAAGGTGGCGGAGCAGCCCCGGCCGATGCGCAAACAAAATCGGTTCCGATGCGGCGCCGGTGCGCCGATAATGGAAAGCGGCACCGGCCGGGCAATCCGGGCCTCAATTGACTCCGGGTAGGGCCGTGCCTATAATTGCCCGACGCCGCCCCCCCTCGGGAAGGACCCGATCCGGCGCGCAGTGAACCCGACGGCTGGCGGGAGGACGTATGGCCGCGAAGAAAAAAGACCTGATCATCGTGGAGTCGCCGGCGAAGACCCGCACGCTCTCTTCGTTCCTGGGCAACGGCTATGAGGTTCGCGCGTCCATGGGTCACGTGCGGGACCTGCCCAAGAGCAAGCTGGGCGTGGACCCCGAGCACGACTTCGCCCCCTCCTACACCGTCATTCCGGACCGGCGACAGCTCATCGCGGACCTGAAGAAAGCGGCGAAGGGTGCGGGAAACGTCTATCTGGCCTCCGACCCGGACCGCGAAGGGGAGGCGATCGCCTGGCACCTGGCCGAAGTGCTGGACGCGAAGAACGTCAAGCGGATCCAGTTCCACGAGATCACGAAGCGCGCCGTTCAGGAAGCGCTGCAGAACCCGCGCGATATCAACGTGAACCGGGTGAATGCCCAGCAGGCACGCCGGGTCCTGGACCGGCTGGTCGGCTATAAACTGAGCCCCCTCCTCTGGAAGAAAGTCCAGAAGAACCTCTCCGCGGGCCGGGTGCAGAGCGTAGCGGTGCGCCTGGTTGTGGAGCGGGAGCGGGAGATCGAGGGCTTCATCACGGACGAGTACTGGTCGCTCGTCGCGCGGCTGACGCCGCGGGACCGCTCGTTTCCCTTTGAGGCGAAGCTGGCGCAGGTGGGTGGCAAGAAGGCTGAGCTCGGCGGTGCCGGCTCCGTGAACGAGGTGCTCCGCCGGCTCGGCTATGCCGCACAGTTGAACGAGAGTGGCGGCTGGGACGCCGTCCCCTCGGGAACGGCGGAGCCGGGTGCGGCGGATTGGCAGGTCGGTGAGGTGCGCCGGCGAGAGCAGCGCCGCAACCCCGCGCCGCCGTTCATTACCAGTACGCTGCAGCAGGAGGCATCCCGAAAGCTGGGCTTCAACGCCCGTCGCGCCATGCAGACGGCGCAGCAGTTGTATGAAGGAGTGGAGCTCGGCTCACACGGGCACGTCGGCCTTATCACCTACATGCGCACGGACTCGGTGAATATCTCGCAGGAAGCGCAGGAAGAGGCGCGCGAGTACATCAGCCGGACGTACGGCGACAGCTTCATGCCGCCGTCCCCGCGCCAGTACAAGGCGCGGGAGGGCGCTCAGGAAGCACACGAGGCGATCCGCCCGACCTCCGTCTTCCGGACCCCGGACTCCGTTCGGGAGCACCTGACTTCGGATCAGTTCCGGCTGTACCAGTTGGTCTGGCTGCGGTTCCTCGCCAGCCAGATGGCCGCGGCGGTGTTCGACGTTACCTCCGTCGATATCCATGTCCTCGACCTGCTGTTCCGCGCCACGGGGCGGGTCATGAAGTTCGAGGGCTTTATGGCGCTCTATACGGAAGGGCGGGATGATCGGACCCAGGCGGAAAAGGAGGAGGACGCGGATGAAGGCCGGCGGCTGCCGGACCTCAACTCCAGCCAGCTCCTGAACCTGCTCAACCTGCTGCCGAGGCAGCACTTCACCGAGCCGCCGCCGCGGTTCACCGAAGCGACCTTGGTCCGCGCACTGGAGGAGAAGGGGATCGGACGCCCGAGCACGTACGCGCAGATCATGTCGGTGATCGTGGACCGCGGGTACGTGGTGCTGGATGAGAAGCGCTTCCGGCCGACGGACCTCGGCTGCGTGGTGAATGATCAGCTCGTGCGCCACTTTCCGGAGGTGGTGAGCGCCGACTTCACCGCCGAGATCGAGCAGCACCTGGACGACATCGCCGGCGGCGAGCGGGGCTGGGTGGACGTGCTCCAGGAATTCTATAACCCGTTCCAGGCGGACCTGGATCGTGCCGAGTCCGAGATGGAGCGGGTGAAGGGCGAGGCGCACGTTACGGAGCTTGCCTGCCCCAATTGCGGAAAGCCCATGGTCGTCCGCTCCAGCCGCTACGGTAAGTTCCTGGGCTGCTCCGGATTCCCGGAATGCCGCAACCTGATGCAGCCGGGTGCCGACCCACGGGTCGCGGCCGCGATTGCCGCCACGGCGACGGCGAGCGGAGAGACGCGGTCCAAGCTGATCAACCTCATCGGCCTGGAGAACGCCGAGCGCGGGGTGCAGGTCTATGAGCGCGCGCCGGCAACCGTGACGGACGCGCAGTCCCGCCTGGGGGTCCTCTCCGCCATGCTGGTCCGAGAGGCCCGAGCGCCGGCCGCCGACGATGAGTCGCCCTTCGCCGACGAGCCGAGTGCGGCGCCCGCGGAGGAGGCGCCGGAGAGCATGGACTGCCCGAACTGCGGCCGGCCCATGCAGAAGCGGGTGGGGCGGTTCGGGCCTTTCTGGGGCTGCACCGGCTATCCCGAATGCAAGACCATCGTCGATCCGAAGAAGCGCGACCAATCGCCGCCGGACCCCGAGTTCTCCATGGAGTGTCCGCGCCCCGGGTGCGGCGGGACCGTCACCGCGAAGCGCTCATTCCGGGGCACCGTCTTCTATGGATGCTCCAACTACAATGCGGATCCGAAGTGCGAGTACGTGGCCTGGAACCGACCCGACCCCGCCCGGCGGTGTGAGACCTGCAGCTATCCGATGGCCGAGAAGATCTTCCGCGGCCAGAGCCAGGGCTGGAAGTGCACCAACGCGGACTGTCCCACCAACCCGCCCAAGAAGGCGAAGCCGGCCTCCCGCCGCGGCGGGGCCGCCGCTTCCCGCGCGAAGACTTCAGCGGGTAAACGCAAGGCCTGATCGGGTGAGCGGCCCGCTCTCGCGGCCGATGCCGCTCCCGGCCGCAAGCCCCGCCGGCGGCTCCGGCCCGCCGTAGGAAGGAATTCGCCGGTGCGGCCGGAAACGTCCTGGCATTGACCGCGCGAAGGCAGGGTGGCCATGCCGCTGTACATCACGGAGGAAGAGGTCGGGCGGCTCGTCGGAATGCCGGACGCGCTGCAGGCCGTGGAAGCCTGTTTCCTCCACCAGGGCGAAGGAGCGGCCACCAACGAGCCGCGGCGGCGGGTGCGCGTGCCGGGTGGGCAGCTCCACGTCATGTTCGCCGCGGATCCGCAGGCGGGCGTGATGGGTCTCAAGAGCTACAGCACCTTCGCCGGGGGCCCCCGCTTCCACGTGCTGCTGTATGACGCGCGGGACGGATCGCTGCTGGCGATCGTGGAGGCCGACCGCCTTGGACAGCTCCGTACGGGAGCGGCGAGCGGGCTGGCAACGCGGCTGCTGGCGCGGGAGGACGTCTCCATCGCCGCCGTCTTCGGCGCCGGCTACCAGGCGCGAACCCAGGTCGAGGCGCTGGCGCACGTGCGGACGTTCAGCGAGATCCGGGTCTACAGCCGGGATGCGGAGCGGCGCAAGCGCTTTGCCGATGAGCTCTGTGCCGCGCTGGGCCTCTGGGTCCTGCCCGCGGAGAGCCCGGCAGGAGCCCTGGCCGGCGCCGACGTGGTGACGACGATGACCGGCTCGGTAAAGCCGGTGTTCGACGGCGCGCAGATTCGCCCCGGCATGCACCTGAACATCGCCGGCTCCAACTCCCTGCTGAAGCGCGAGGTCGACGAGGCCACCATCGTTCGCGCGGACCTGATCGCGGTGGATAGCCTGGCGGCGGTTCCCCTGGAAGGGGGCGATCTCCTGGCCCCCCTGCAAAAGGGCGTGATCTATCCAGAGGGGCTCGTGGAGCTGGGAAGGATCGCCTGCGGCGCGC
>CAYQDT010000123.1:3944-8094 GCA_964416225.1 uncultured bacterium | reverse complement strand
CGGATCAGGCGCCGGAGGTCGGAGCTTCTTCGCCACCGCACGACTGCTCGGCGCGGTCCAGGACCCACATCGCCGGGAGCACCGCCTCCGGGTCGACCGCCGGCTCCCGGCCCTCTCGGATGGCCGCCAGCCACTCGCGGTTCTGCTCCAGGATACTTGTATCCGCGCCTTCCGCCTTCCAGAGCAGGCCGCTCGGGCCCCACAGGCAGCGGTCCCGATACTCGATGCTCGTCTCCTCGCCGATCAGGAAGTACTCGTGGCGGGGCCAGGGGCTGTTATACGACATGGAGATGGATACCGGGACCGCACCCAGCATGAACTGGAGGTCGAGGTCGAGCGGTATCTGCAGCTCCGGGTGGACCGGACCGAATTGCGCGTATACGGAGGCGGGCCTTTCATCCAGCAGCCAGAGCGCCGCGTCGACGACGTGGCAGCCGTGGTGCCAGAGCAGGTTGTCCGTCCAGCTGCGCCGGCGCCCCTTCCAGTTCACGTTCTCGCGTCGCTGGAAGTACCACCGGCACTCGGCGTGGTGGACCTGAAACTCACCCTCGCGGATCCGGCGGCGCAGCTCAATCAGCGCGGGATAGTACCGCTGGGTGTGGGCAACCTGGACCCGCTTACCGGACGCGCGGGCCGCATCCGCCACGCGGGCCGCGTCTCCCAGAGAGGTTGACAGCGGGATCTCGGCCAGCACATGTTTCCCTGCCTGCAGCGCCCGGATCGCCTGTTCGGCGTGCAGGTTGCTGGGCGAGGTGATGACCACCCCCTCGACATCTTCTGACAGCCCCTCGTCCAGGTCGAGTGTCCACCGGCGGAAGCCCCACCGGCCCGCAAACTCGGCCGTGCTTTCGGGCACCCGTCCCACCACGCAGGAGAATTCGCACCCGAGCTCTCGAAAAGCCGCCGCATGCGCGTCCGCGATGCTCCCATACCCCACAAAACAGAGCCGCATACCGTCTCTCCCCTTCCCTCGCCGCTCCGGAGCCCGCCTCCCTGCCCGCCTCCGGGCTGTTCCGCGCACAGTTAGGCGCGGCGGGAACGCCGTTCCTTCACGCAGGGACCCGGATGGTGGAAAAGGGCAAGGTCTGTGTCTGAATAAGTGAGCGGCAACGGGTTTGGCACGTGGGTGGGTCGGGTAAAGAACCCCAACTCTCCCAGCGAGCCTGTCCTACCCGGAACATCGTGCGTGCACTCAACGGAGTCCTCATGTGGGTGCGCCGGGGGATCTGCGCCTGCGAACGGTCTTGAAGTTTGCGCCGAAGGAGGCGGCATGCCACGGAAAGAGGACACATCCAAGCAGGAAATGACGGTAGCCGAAGCCGGCAAGCGCGGCGGCGACACGGTCAAGGCCAAATACGGCAAGGACTTCTATACCGAGATTGGTCACAAGGGTGGTGCGGCGACTCGGAAGAAGTACGGTCCGGATTTCTACGGTGAAATCGGTCGCAAGGGCGGCCAGACGACCGCGGAAAAGCACGGACCGGAGTTCTATGAGAAGATCGGGAAGAAGGGTGGCAACCGCGTGAAGGAGTTGATCGAGCGCGGGAAGCAGGCAGGGCCCGAGGGCGAATAGCTCTCGCCGTCCGCTGCGGCGCGGCTGCCGCCGATATTGCCGATCATCGCCGGCGCCTGACCGCGTCGGTTGGCACGGCGGGGAGAGCGTCTCGCAGCGCGGGGCGTTCTTCCCGCATTACCCAGGCAGCCTGCCGGGCAGCCGACCTGGGCGCGCGCTACAACAGCCCGCGGCGCTCCAGATCCTCGAGAGCGGGCCGCGCGGCGCTCCATTTCCGAGAGATGGTTCCCTCCGAAAGGGCCGTGAGAACCGCCGAGAGCCGCTCGCGATGCTCCGGGTCCAGCGGCAGCACCTCACACACTGCGTTGAAGCAGTGGCCGCACCATTCCACCACCTCGGCCTGGCGCGACGCACTGGCCCACACGGACGAGAAGCGGGTCCCGGTTCGGCAGTGGCCGCACTCCACCCGGCGGGCCGCCAGCAGATAGCGCGCCCTGCCGGAAGGCAGCTCCAGCTCCACCGGATCTCGGAGCCATGGCTCGTTCGGTAATGGATCCACGGATTGAATCTCGGAGACTCCTCGGGTGCGGGGCGGAATCGCGCAGGGGCGGTGATTCTGGTTGCGGGACGGCCACCCGCAGGCGCCGCCAGGGTACCAGTTGCCCCCGCGCCTGGCAAGAGACGAGCGGCCCCCTGCCTCCTCGCCCGGCCGGCCGCGGTTCCGGGTCATCGACGCTCGGTCCGGGCTGCTGACGGCGGTGCGGCCGGTGCCGGTCGCAGCGGCCGGTCCAGCGTCACGCCCTCCCTTGACTCCCACCCCC
This sequence comes from uncultured bacterium, assembly GCA_964416225.1. Classification (GTDB taxonomy): domain Bacteria; phylum Armatimonadota; class SYMT01; order SYMT01; family SYMT01; genus CAYQDT01. Next base: position 5,760 of record CAYQDT010000123.1, on the reverse strand, counting down.
GCGACGCTTAAACTGGCGCGTTGGCACGTGGTTTGACGCGTGCCGGGTTCATTCCAGGTGGAGTTCGTGTCCGACAATACCCGTTACATTTTCATCTCCGGCGGTGTGGTGTCCGGCCTCGGAAAGGGCATCACGGCGGCCTCCCTCGGGCTGCTTCTGAAGTCCCGCGGGTTCACGGTGTCGCCGATCAAGTGCGACATGTACGTCAACCTGGACGCCGGAACCATGAATCCGACGATTCACGGCGAGGTGTTCGTGACGGACGACGGCCTGGAGGCGGACCAGGATCTGGGCCACTACGAGCGATATCTCAACCAGGACGTCAGCCGCGCCAACTACGTCACCACCGGACAGATCTACTACTCCATCATCCAGAAGGAGCGCTCGCTCTCCTACGAGGGGAAGTGCGTGGAAGTGGTGCCGCACGTGCCCGAGGAGATCATCTGCCGGATCAATGAGGCAGCCCAGGGCGCCGAATTCGTCATCGTGGAGCTGGGTGGCACCGTCGGCGAATATCAGAGCGAAGTGTTCCTGGAGGCGACTCGTATTCTCTCCAAGCGGCATCCGGGGCGGACCGCGCATATCCACGTCTCCTACTTTCCGTACCTGGACAGCCTTGGCGAGCTGAAGAGCAAGCCGACCCAGCTCTCGATCCGAAAGCTGAACGAGGCGGGCATTCTTCCGGACTTCGTGGTCGCCCGTTCGGCGCGGGTGGTCGACACGCCGCGCTTCACCACTCTCTGCCAGAACTCCAACCTGGAGCCGGACCAGATCATCTTCTGTCCGGACGTCGAGACGGTATATCAGGTGCCCCTCGCCCTGGAGGAGCAGCAGTTTGCCCAGAAGCTCCTGAAGCGCCTGGGCGTGGAAGTCATTCCGCGGCCCCGGCTGCAGGACTGGGAGGAGCGGGTTCAGCGACTGCTCGCCGGCGGCAAGCCCTCGCTTCGGGTGGGGATCGTTGCCAAGTACCACGCTGTGGGTGACTACTCGCTCTCCGATGCATACGTCAGCGTCGTGGAGGCGATCCACCACGTCGAGGCCGCGACAGGCGCGTCGGTGAAGATCGAGTGGATCGACGCGGAAGATGTGGCGGACCCGGAGCAGGCGCGCGCCCGCCTGCAGCCGCTGGACGGCGTAATCATCCCGCAGGGCTGGGGTTCGCGAGGGGCCGCCGGCAAGGTCGAGGCGATCCGCTACGCCCGGGAGAACGGGCTCCCGTACTTCGGTCTCTGTTACGGAATGCAGATGGCGTGCGTGGAGTTCGGAAAGCACGTTCTCGGGCTGGAGGGCGCTAACAGCGAGGAGGTGGATCCCACCACCCCCAATCCGGTGATTCACGTCATGCCGGAGCAGGCCGAGATCATCCGTCAGAAGCGCTTCGGCGGCAGCATCCGGGTCGGCGCCTACCCCTGCCGCACGGCGGAAGGCAGCCGGCTGCGGGAGGCCTACGGCAGCGAGTTGATCAGCGAGCGCCACCGGCACCGGTATGAGTTCAATAACGAGTATCGGAAGCAGTATGAGGAAGCCGGCTTTGTCTTTTCCGGCCTCTCCCCGGATGGACGGCTCGTGGAAGCGGTCGAGCTGACCGACCACCCGTTTTTCGTGGGGGTGCAGTACCATCCGGAGTACAAGAGCCGGGTCGAGGCCCCGCACCCGCTTTTCAGGAGCTTCGTGGCGGCCTGCCAGAAGCGCGCCGCGTCGCGCAAGTCCCGGTAGTATACGGCGAGCACCGGTAGCGAGCGGGCGAAGCTCCACGGAGTTTCGCCCGTTGTCGTTTCTGCCGGCGGAGGGCTCCGGACGGGATGGGAAGCGGCTC
>CAYQDT010000123.1:1358-3844 GCA_964416225.1 uncultured bacterium | reverse complement strand
GCCTCTTTTGCCGCCAGCCGCATTCCCCCTTTGCCCTCGGCCTTGGCGGCCCGTAGAGCTGCGTCTGCCCGGTCGATCAGCGCCTCCGGAGTGTCTCCAAGCGTGGACGGGGCAATCCCGACGCTGATGGAGAGGAGCACCGAGCAGACGCTCTCCTCCGTATCGACGCGCACGTGCCGCCGCGCTACCGCGCCCGCAATCCGCTGCGCCAGCTGCTCCGGCGAGAAGCCGGGCGCGACGAAGCAGAATTCGTCCCCGCCGAAGCGGCCGACGAGGTCGCCCGTCCGCGCCACGCGGCAGAGCTGTTCCGCCACGAGGGAGAGGATCCGGTCGCCGACCATATGACCGAGGGTGTCGTTGATCGTCTTGAAATGGTCCACGTCCAGGAACGCCAGCGTGCAGGGCTTCCCGCTTGCCAGGTAGGCCCCCAGGCGGTCCTGCCAGGCGCTCCGGTGGAGCACGCCCGTGAGCACGTCGATGTTGGCCTGGCCCCGGACTGCGGCCAGGGTCGTCTCGAGGCGGGAAACCTGCAGTGACAAAGCGGCCAGCCGCTCCTTATCCTCGCGCGCCTTCTGCTCCACCAGGCGCGTGGCCATCTTCAGCTCTTCTTCCAGGCTCTCCCGCATCGCGCGGATGTCGTCCACGGACGCCGCGTTGCGCATTCGCATGTGCGACTCTTTCAATGCGGCGGTGAGCGAATCCGCGCGAGTATAGCCGACGTCGGCGACCCGCTGATAGGTCTCGAGCAGCCGCCACATCTCATCCTCCCGCTCGGCCACGTACCGCCGCTGGAGGCCCGCGAACACCCGAAGCGATTGGCGGACCCACTGCTTGTAGAGGTGCAGGGTAGGCGGGTCCGCCTTGGCCGTCAGACCGGCCGCGGTGCTGCGCGTACGCCGCAGGAAGCGGCTCGTGTCCATGTCGGGCGTCGAGATCACGAACTGCTCGACCGCATGGAGCAATTCGCACGACAACTCCAGCGCCGCGGCTGTGCGCTCTGCCTCGGAATGGACCGGGACGTCCGGCTCCTGGGCTGAACGTGGGGCTCGCTGGGTGATCCGCGAAAGGAAAGCGCGCATGAATTTGGGCTTGAGTCCGGGAGTGGGCGCTCCGAAAGGGCAGAGAGGGCCCAGCGAGCGAGCGCCTACTTAGATTATGCCTGAGTCGATCCTGTTTTTGATCCCGCCTCGCCAGGATTTCCCGGTCGGCCCGGAGCGGCACCTGGCCCGCGGCCGATACACCGGCCATCCACGGTCCCGGCGGTCCATCGGCGAAGCCGCTGTTCCGCGCTCGGGGTGCGAACCTCCACATTCCGGAACGCGCGGCGGTCGGGGCCGGATCCCTCCAGACCGCGTGCCGGAAACCTCTCGAGGAACGGCGGAGGCTCCTCCCCGATGAAAATGGTGGTGGATCCCAGCGGCAGCCTCAGGCGACGTACGAAGTAATTCATCCGCGCGGCCACCTCCATCCGGAGCAGTTCCGGGTGGAAAATGCAAAAAGGTGGTCAATCCGGCCGGGTCCGCTCCCGCGTATGCGGCTCTCGGAAGGGCTCCGGATCCCGGTGCTGCGGGTCGCCGGCGCCACCCGAACCGCCCTCCCCGCTCCGCTCGGTCCGGCACCCAATCTCGACGTGAAGCGGTCTCATTACGGATGAGACCGTCACCCGGGGCGCCGGGTTCCACCTCGCGCCGTCGCGGCCCTGGATGCTTGCACGGCCGGATACCGGCAGCCTGTTACGGAAGCCGGTCACCGGATGCCCCGCCGCCGGACGAGGCGTGGTGCATTCTTGGCGGATCGATCGTAAACTGTTCCGGATCGGCGTTTCCGCGGGCGGATCGCGCGCCGGACCAGGGAGGGCAGGCGGATGCGAATTTACACACGAACCGGGGATCAGGGGGAGACCGGCCTCTTCGGCGGACAGCGAGTGCAGAAAACACACCCCCGCGTCGCGGCGTACGGCGAGGTGGATGAGTTGAATGCCACCCTCGGCGTCTGCATCGCGGCCGGCGGCGACGCGGAGATCAAGAGCACGCTCGAGGGAATCCAGGGGGAGCTCCTCGTACTGGGTGCGGATCTGGCATCTCCCGCGGAGCCCGGGACCACGGTGGGCGGACGGTCCGTTCCGCGGGTGTCGGAGGGAATGGTTGCCGCCCTGGAAGCACGGATCGACCACTACGAGCACGGTGTCCCGCCCCTCACCCACTTTATCCTTCCCGGAGGCGTGCCCCAGGCAGCCCAGCTCCACGTGGCCCGCTGTGTTTGTCGCCGCGCCGAGCGCGCCGTCATCCAGGCCGCCGGCAAGGAGGCCATCAACCCCGAGGCGGTCGTCTATCTGAACCGGCTGTCTGACCTCCTGTTTACGATGGCGCGCGCAGCGAACCACCGGCTCCGACAGCCCGAGACCCTCTGGAACCCGAATTCGGAGCGACGCTGACCGCGGGCTCGGCCGGTCCGTCCTCGCTCGCGAGCATCTTCTCGAGCGTCCC
>CAYQDT010000123.1:0-1348 GCA_964416225.1 uncultured bacterium | reverse complement strand
GGTCCGCGCGCTTGAGCGCGCGGATTGAGGGAACCGGACGAGCCGTCCTTGCATCTCCTACAGTGTCTCCCCCCGGCTGCCGCGATCCCGGACGGCCGCCGCTACCGGGTCCGACCCGTTCGCACCGGGCTCCCGGGCGGGGAGCCGCTCCGCCGCGGGAGCGGAGATGCCGACAATTCTAACCGAGCGCACCCGGGAGTCCCATGAGTCTTCTTTTCCGTCTCTCACTGTTGACCACCGCACTCGCGGCTGTGGGGCCGGCTTTCGCCCAGGGCCCCTCCCCCGCCCCCTCTCGCGCACCATCGGCCCCTGCCGCGGGAGCGGATGCACCGGAGCCGCCGGTGCTCGTCCATGCCATCCGCGGTGAGATCACCGATCTTGCGGCCAGCAGCTTCAAGATCCGTCCGTGGCAGTACCAGCTCCCGGCACGACTCCTGGTTACCGCTGCTCCCGGCACCCGCTACCTGAAACAGAGCGAGGGAAAGCAGCGCGACCTTCAGGTCGGCGACCTTGCCCTCGTGGTGCCGGAAGAAGCCCCCCTGCACCCGAAGAAGCCGTTCTACGTGGTCCGGAAACCGAACCGTCAGCAGGATCCACCGAAGAAGATCCCCGAGGCCCGCGCGGTGCTCCGCCTCTGGCATACGGACGTTGCCGATCCGAAGCCGGACTCCGTCTCCGCCGACGATCGCCGCAACGCGCATGTGCTCCTGGACGGCGCGGCGCCGCTGTTCCGAGGCGTCAACCGCGGAGGCGTCGACCGGCCGGTGAAGAAGGAGAAGGTCTTTACGGGAATTGTGACCGCCCTTCAGCCGTTGAGCATCCAGACGGCCAGCGGGATCCAGGAGTTCCGGGTGGTGGGCGATACCCTGATCGTGACGCATACGGAGATTAAGCCGGAAACACTCAAGCGGGGTGAGACGGTGATGATCCGGAGTCCGGAGAAGCCGGGCGCGGACGCCTCGGTCCAGGCCAGCCTCATCGCCGTCTGCGCGCGGCCGGAGGTAAGCCCGGTGGTCATGGGCCGCCTCCTCTCCCGCGAAAAGCACCGGAAGGAGAAATAGCGCTCGTTTCGGAATCGGCCTCGGCGCGTGCGGCCAAACCCTTATGATTGCCGCCATTTGTGCCGATTAAACGTGAGTGGTATAATTTTAATGTTCCGGGAGGATCGGCGGGATGTCGCTCCGGCTCGGATTGCTGCCCGGTTCCGACGGGCAAGGGTGTAGTAAACACATGAGGACTATCGCCATCCGGTGCCACTGCGGCCAGCGGATTGTTACTAAAGATGTGCTACAGCGGAGCTGGTACGTGCGGGTGTACGGGCCCAGCTTCATGTATCTGAAGTTCCGCT
>CAYQDT010000122.1:0-8133 GCA_964416225.1 uncultured bacterium | reverse complement strand
CGGCCTCAAGGTGGCGATCATCGAGAAGGGCTTCCTGGGCGGCACCTGCCTCAACGTCGGCTGCATCCCCACCAAGGCGATGCTCGCCAGCGTGGAGGCACTCCGCACCGCGCGGAGCGGCAAGGAGTTCGGCTTCACCGCAGGCGACGTGCAGCCGGACCTCGGCGCCATCCAGAAGCGCCGCGACGGTGTGGTGAGCCAGCTTCGACAGGGCGTCGGCTTCCTGATGAAGAAGAACGGGATCGAGGTGGTGAACGGCCACGGCAAGTTCCGCTCGGCCCACGAGATCGAGGTGAACGGCGAGGGCGGATCGAAGCGGGTGACCGCCGGCAGCGTGATCATCGCCACCGGCTCTGTTCCCAGTCGCCCGCCCATTCCGGGCGCGGAGCTGGAAGGCGTGGTGAACAGCGATCAGCTCCTCGCGCTGCCGCGTGTTCCGAAGAGCATGGCCGTAATCGGGGCCGGCGCCGTGGGGCTGGAGTGGGGCGACATCTACCACGAACTGGGCAGCAAGATCACCGTCCTCGAAATGGCGGACCGGGTCTTGCCGCCCGCGGATGAGGAAGTCTCCGCGGAGTTGGGCAAGAGCCTGCAGAAGAAGGGCTTCGACCTGCTCACCGGCGTCGTCGTGCGGGCCATCGAGCGGAAGGGCGACGGCCTCACCGTACGCTATGCCCGCGAAAACGGCGAGGAGCAGACCGTGGACGCAGAGGTGGTCCTCTTGGCGGCCGGTCGGTGGCCGTACACGGAGGGTCTCGGCCTGGAGCAGATCGGGGTGCAGCTCGAGCGTCGCTTCATCAACGTGAATGAGCAGCTCCAGACCTCGGCGAAGGGGGTCTACGCCATTGGGGACGTGACGCCGTACCCGGCGCTGGCCCACGTTGCCAGCCGCGGCGGCGAGGTGGCGGCGGACGTGATCGCCGGTCACAGGGCGAAGATGGACTGGAGCATCATTCCAAGCTGCGTCTACACCCACCCGGAGGTGGCATGGGTCGGCCTCACCGAGGCACAGGCCCGGGAGCGCCATGGGGAGGTGCGGGTGGGCAAGTTCCCCTTCCGCTCCCTCGGCCGCGCGCTGGCGTCCGGCTTCCGCGAGGGCTTCGTGAAGGTGATTGCCGAGCCGAAGTACGGCGAGATCCTGGGCGTCCATATGATCGGATCGCACGTGACCGACCTGATCGCGCAGCCGACGCTGGGGATGACCATGGAAGCGACGGTGGAAGAGATCTTCCACACGGTCCATGCCCACCCCACGCTGCCCGAAGCATTCCTGGAGGCGAGCCTGGACGCCTGGCACCGCGCCATCCATAAGTAGGTCGCACGGCAGGGCGCGGCCGGCGGTCCGGAAGCGGCGCGTAGAGCCTGCCGCCCGGCGGGTAATCTGGAAGGGTGGTCGCACCGGCGGCCACCCTTTTTCAACACCGGATTTCGGAGGCGGGCATGGAGCAGCGACGGTACCGGGGCGAGCTTTCGGCGGCGGATCTGGCGGAGGCGCTGGTCCGCCACTTCGACCCCTTGCCGGACGTGCAGGCGCAGAAGCTGCAGGGCGGCGACGGCTGGCTGGTTCAGGTGGGCACCGGGGATGACCCGAAAGTCGTGCGGCACGCCGTCACGCTGGCCATCACCCCCGTGGAACGTCCGGATGCCGGGCTGCGCGTGACGATGGGTCAGCAGCAGTGGCTCATGCCGGACGAGGCGGGCATGGCGCTGGTGTACGCCCTCATCGCCGCGCTCCTCACGCCTTGGGTGCTCTTCCTGATGCTGCTGCCGCTCCGGGAGGCCCTCCGCTCCACGGGACTTCCGTCTCAGGTGTGGGACGCCGTCGAGGAGTATGTCGCGGCCCACGGCGGCGTCGCGGCCGCCGCGGAACAGCTCGAGCACCCGCACGCCTGAGGAGCGCGGGCGGTTCCGTTTTACGGGGCGCCCCGCGACGGAGTGCGGCTGCGGCCCGTGCTTCTGACACGGGCGCCGTCTCGACCCGCAGCCCTCCCTACGGGGCCGGGCTGCTTCCCGCCCGCGCCTTCATCAGACGAGCCCGGAGCGGTAGGTCGGAAACGCGGGCGCCCAGCCCAGCTCCCGCTGCAGTCGCGCGCTGCTGCAGCCCAGGGCGCGGAGCGCAGGGCCGCCGGGCTCCGGTGCCTCGCGGCCCATGGTGGCGGCGAGGTAGCCGTACAGCTCGGCATAGGTGACGGGCTGGTCGTCGACGACGTTGAAGACGCTCCCCCGCGGAGCCCGTTCCGCCGCGAGGACGAGGGCCCGGGCAAAGTCCACCTCGTGGATGAGGGAGAGGAGTCCGGTGCCTGGACCGGGCAGGCGCAGGACGCCGCGCTCCAGGGCCTCGCGCCAGGCCCGCTCCGCGCCGGTGTGCGGCCCGTACAGCGCGCCGCCGCGCAGGATGCACCACTCCAGCGGCGCCGCCCGCACCAGCGCCTCCATGTCGGCGGCGGATTGAAGGCGGCCGGCGGGCTGCAGCGGCGTGGTCTCGTCCGCGATCCGTGAGCCCTGGTCCCCGTACAAGAAGGTGATGCTCTGCTGCACGTACCGGCGCACGCCCGCGTGGAGGGCGGCCGCCAGCAGGTTGCGAGTTCCCTCCCGCCGGATGCGGTCGTTCGGAAGCCAGTCCTCCGGCCGCTGCGACCGGGGTATGGCTGTGGCCAGGTGGAGCGCCGCGTCGCAGCCTGCGAGCGGCGCCTGGAGCGTCTCCGCCTCCAGGATGTCGCCCGGGAAAACCTCGACGCCCAGGCGCGCGAGCGTCTCCGCCTGCTCGGGCCGGCGCACCACGGCCCGCACCGCATGGCCGCGCTCCAGCAGGCGCGGGATGACGTTGCGGCCGAGCACCCCCGTGGCGCCGATCACGAAGACACGCATGCTACCCTCCGGCCCGGAGGCGGAGCGGCGGGATCGGTTCCGGAGCGGCGCGTCCGGAAGCCGGCGGGTCTATTCCGCCGAAAACTCCTCGCCTTCCCCCACCAGGCCCAGCGAGCGGAGCCAGACCCGCTTCCGGTCGTCCTCCACGGCGCGCCCGAGCACCTGGGAGGAGATGCCGTGCTCCAGCGCGATCGCCTGGACGCGGGAGACGGCGCTCGCCGGCACCGCGACGCAGAAGCCGATCCCCATGTTGAAGACCCGGTACATCTCCCCGGTATCCACGCCCGCATGGTGCTGGATGAGGCGGAAGATCGGCTGCGGCTCCGGCAGGTGATCGATCTCGAAGCCGAGCGGCTTCGGACCGCGGTTCAAGTTCAGCAGCCCTTCGCCGGTGATATGGTAGAGGCCGCGGACCGGGAGCCCCTCGGCGATCATCTGCCACACCGGACGGACGTAGAGGCGGGTGGGGGTGAGGAGCTCCTCGCCAACGCTCTTGCCCAGTTCCTCGACGTGCTGATCGATCCGCAGGCCGGCGCCCCCCAGGAGCGCCTTGCGCGCCAGCGTGAAGCCGTTGCTGTGGAGGCCGCTGCTGGCCAGGCCGACCACCACGTCGCCCGGCTCCATGTCCTGGCCCAGGATCATCTTGTCCAGGTCGACCAGTCCGACGCAGGTGCCTACTAGGTCGATCCCCTCACCCGGATGGACCCCCGCGATCATCTCGCGCACCTGCGCCAGCTCACCCCCCGGGATGTTGATGTTCGCCTCCCGGGCGCCGTCGTGGAGGCCCTTGCCGAGCTGCTCGAGGACCTCCGGCCGCGCCTCCTGGACCGCGATGTAATCGACCATCGCCAGCGGCTCCGCTCCGACGCAGAGAACGTCGTTCGCGTTCATGGCGATGCAGTCGATGCCCAGGGTGTCGTACTTGCGCAGCATCTCCGCGATCAGGATCTTCGTCCCCACGCCGTCCGTGCAGATCGCGAGTCCCTGGTTCGGTCCGATCCGGAGCACGTTGGCGTAGTAGCCGATTCCCAGCGCGGGCTCCCCCACTCCCTGCCGGAAGCTTAGGGTGCGGTTCACCCACGAAAGGAGCCCGGAGAGCGGCTTGCCCGCCGCCACAACACCGGAATCGGCATAGGAGAGGGAGTTTGGATTGGACATCGATACTTGCTGGAGTAGAGGAGACCGCGACGGGTAAGTCCGAACGGGGCGCCCTCGCGGGACGCTCCCAAGACCCGCAATTGTACCACCCCGGCCGGACTCCGCCCCGCATTCCTGCCTGTCGATCCTCCGGAGAGGGCCGGGCACCCCGCCGGAGCCGCCACGACAGCCTCGCGAGAGGACCGCGGACGGCCCCTTTAGATGCCGGCCATCTTCCCCGTTACCATGAAGTTGGGGAGTGCCGCGAGGAACGGGAGTTCGGAGAAGAAGGGGAGTTCGGAGAAGGGGATTGCCGGGAAGAAGCGGAGCGCGACAGCGGGAGAGGCAGCCATGGACACGGCGGAGCGGAACGTGGGTGGACCGGCGCGCGGCGCCGCGGAAGGGTCGGAAGCACGGGCCGCAGCGGAAGGTCTGGACCCGCGGGTGCGGGAGATCGGCGCGAGCCTGCTCCGGCGCGCTCGGGAGCGAAAGGGCTCCTTCTGGGCGCGCGAGCACTGGGAGGAGAAGCTCCTCCAGCAGTTGATGGCGGATGAGCGCTTCCGCGTCCAGGCGCTCCGGTTCGTGGACGTCCTGCCGGCGCTCCGCAGCGACGAGGAGCTGGCCCGGCACGTGCAGGAATACTTCGGCGATCTGAAGCTGCCCCTGCCGGAGTTGACGCGCTGGGGCATCGAGCGCGCGCAGGGACCCATCGCGTCGCACCTGCTGGGGATGGCGGTCCGCACGGCGATCCACGGGATGGCGGGGCGCTTCATCGGCGGGGCGGACGTGCGCGGCGCGCTCCATGCCGTCGAGACGATCCGCCGCGAGGGAATGGCCTTCACGCTGGACCTCCTCGGTGAGGCAACCGTTTCCGAGGCGGAGGCCGCGGCCTACCACGCAAAATACCTGCATCTGCTCGAGAGCTTCGCGCCCCGGGTGCACGGATGGAGGCCCAACCCGCTTCTGGATCGGGTGAACGGCCGGCCCGCGCCCCGCTTCAACCTCTCCGTCAAGGTCTCTTCGCTCTATTCCCAGCTCAGCCCCGTGGACCCGGAGGGCAGCGGGACGGCGCTGAAGGAGCGCCTCCGGCCGATCTTCCGGGCGGCCCAGGCGCAGGGGGCATTCATCTGCCTGGACATGGAGCAGTACGACACCAAAGAGATCATCCTGCGGGTCTTCCAGGAGCTGCTGCTGGAGCCGGAGTTCCGGAGTTGGCCGGACGTGGGGTTGGCGATGCAGGCATACCTCCGGGACACGGAGGTGGACCTGATGGGCCTCATCGCCTGGGCGAAGCGGCGCGGCACCCCCGTTACCGTGCGACTGGTCCGCGGTGCCTACTGGGATTACGAAACGGTGATTGCCCGGCAGAACGACTGGCCGGTGCCGGTGTGGACCGAGAAGTCGGAGACGGACCGCAGCTACGAGCGCTGCCTCCGCCTGCTGCTGGAGAGTCATCCGCACCTCGAAGCGGCGATCGCGACCCACAACGTCCGGAGCCTGGCGCTGGCGCTGGCGGTCGCCGAGCAGCGCGGTCTGGCCCCGGATCAGTACGAGCTCCAGATGCTGTTCGGCATGGCGGACCCGCTCAAAGAGGCCGTCGCGGAGATGGGGCGCCGGCTGCGGGTCTACGTGCCGTTCGGAGAGCTGATCCCCGGTATGGCCTATCTGGTGCGCCGACTGCTGGAGAACACGGCGAGCCAGAGCTTCCTCCGGATGGGGTTCGCAGAGGAACTCCCGGTGGAGGTGCTCCTGGCCCCGCCGGCTCCCGAGCCCGCCGCCCGTCCCGCGGCCGAGCCGCGGCCGCCCGCGGCCGCCTCTCCGGGTGCCTGGCCGCCGTTCCGGAACGAGCCCGTCCGGCGATTCACGGACCCGCTGGAGCGGGAGCGGTTCGCGGCGGCCATCGAGCGGGTGCGCGGGGAGCTGGGCCGCGACCATCCGCTGGTGATCCACGGCCGGGAACTCCGGACCGATGCCTGGATTCGGTCTGAGAACCCGGCGCGGCCGGCGGAGCTGGTGGGGCGGGTGGCTTCCGGCAACTGGGAGGACGCGGAAGCGGCGGTCCGCTCCGCCCGGGCCGCATTCGAGACGTGGCGGGAGCGCCCGGCCGCCGAGCGGGCCGGCTATCTCCTGCGGGCCGCGGAGCGACTGCGGGCGCGCCGCGACGAGTTCTCCGCCTGGGAGATCTTCGAGGCCGGCAAGCCGTGGCGGGAGGCGGACGCGGACCTCGCGGAGGCGATCGACTTCCTGGAGTACTACGCGCGGGAAGCGGTGCGGCTGGAGCGCGGCCTGGACCTGAACGCACCGGGCGAGGAGAACCGCTACTTCCACGTCCCGCGGGGCGTCTACGCGATCATCCCGCCGTGGAACTTTCCGCTGGCGATCCCGACGGGAATGCTGGCGGCGGCGATCGTGGCCGGCAACACGGCCGTCTTGAAGCCGGCGCCCCAGACGCCCGTCATCCTCGCGCGGCTGATGGAGGTGCTGCGGGAGGTGGGCCTGCCGGACGGCGTCGTTAACTTCGTGCCGGGACCGAATGAAGAGGTCGGCGAATACCTGGTCCGCCACCCGGAGATCCACGGCATCGCATTCACCGGCTCCCGGGCCGTTGGCACCCGCATCTACCGGCTCGCGGCGGAGGTGGCCGAGGGGCAGCAGCACCTGAAGCGGGTGATCGCCGAGATGGGGGGTAAGAATGCGATCATCGTGGACACCGACGCGGACCTGGACGACGCGGTGACCGGAATCCTCGCCTCCGCGTTCGGCTACGCCGGGCAGAAGTGCAGTGCCGGCTCCCGGCTGATCGTAGTCGGCGGCTGCTATGAGGAGCTCCTCGCGCGCCTCGTGGAGGCGGCCCGTAGCATCCGGGTCGGGATGCCGGAGGAACCGGGCACCTACCTGGGGCCGGTGATCGACGGGAAGGCGCGCGAGAAGATCCGCGCCGCCATCGAGGCGGGCAGGCGGGTGGCGCGCCTGGTGCTGGAGACGGACGTGAGCAGCCTCGGAGAGGGCTACTTCGTCGGTCCGACCCTTTTCGCGGAGGTGCCGCCGGAGTGTGACCTGGCGCAGGAGGAGATCTTCGGCCCGGTACTCGGCGTGCTCCCCGCCCGCGACTTCGACGAAGCGCTGCGGATTGCCAATGGGACGCGCTACGCGCTTACGGGCGGCGTCTACAGCCGGAGCCCGGAGCACCTGGAGCGGGCGCGGCGGGAGTTTCGGGTCGGCAACCTCTACCTGAACCGCAAGATCACCGGGGCGGTGGTCGGCCGGCAGCCGTTCGGCGGGTTCCGGATGAGCGGGGTGGGCAGCAAGGCGGGGGGGCCGGATTACCTGCTCCAGTTCACGGAGCCGCGGACGATCACGGAAAACACCCTCCGCCGCGGATTCGCGCCGGAAGCGGAATAAGAGACGGTGCCTCCGGCGTCCCGGGCCGGGAGGGCCGGGTGCACCGGCCGGCGGGCGGTGGTGAATCGGCCGGTGGCGGCGGCGCGGACACGATCCGACATGAATTCTAAGCGCCGTTCGTGAGATGCTGACCTGGCCCCACGGTAACCGCCGGTCCGCGGCCGTTTGCGGATTCCGAATCCGGGGACCGCAAGTCCAGATCTTCAAGTCCAGATCTTTCCCAGACCTCCAAGTCCAGACCCTCAACCGCTATGCCATCCGTCTCCGGTGACCGCTTCTCTTCGTCCAATATGTCTGACTGCTCCTTCTGCCATCCGGAGGGGCGGCGGTTCCGCACGCAGCGCCAGTGCTCTGAATGCGGCAAGCCGCTCTGCCTGGTGTGCCGGCCGGAGGTGCCCGGCACGCCGTTTCTCTGCCCGGAGTGCGGGGGCGGTCCCTGCGACGACGCGATCCACCAGCCGGACGCGGTGGTCGCGCGCATCCAGGGCGCCGGTCATCCGGTGCCGTTCTGGCTCACGCTGATCAGCGAGCGCCTCCACCAGACGAGCGTCGAGACGGTGGAAGCGGAGATTGTGCCCGAGTAGCACGCCGGTCCGAAGGGCGGCCGCCCGCACTTCCGGACCCGTGCGGGGCCTGAGCCGCCGTCATGAAGATCACGATGTGGACCAGCTGGCAGACCCGGTGCGGGATAGCGGCGTACACGGCGGCGCTGGTGGAGGAGCTGCG
>CAYQDT010000121.1:0-8138 GCA_964416225.1 uncultured bacterium | reverse complement strand
GCCCGGACTGAATGTGGAGGCCGTGGCGGATCACGTCTTCCTCCTCATGCTCTCCGCGGCCCGGCACGCGCCGCGGCAGTTTGCGGTGATCCGATCGGGGGACTGGGAAGAGGTCCGCGGCACGGAGGTGTTCGGGAAAACCCTCGGCATCGTCGGGTTCGGGGCGATCGGAAAGGCGGTCGCTCGGCGGGCCCGCGGCTTCCGGTGCCGGGTGCTCGCCTACGACCCGTACCTCACGCCGGAGGCTGCCGCGGAGTACGGCGTCGAGCCGTGCGAGCTGCCGCGGCTGTTCGCCGACAGCGACTTCGTCTCCCTGAACGCCGCCGTGACCCCGCAAAGCCGCGGCCTGGTCAACGAGGCTTTACTCCGGCGGATGAAGCCGACTGCCTACCTCATCAACGCGGCGCGCGGTCCCCTCGTCGATGAGCCGGCGCTGGTCCGTGCCCTGGAGGAGAACTGGATCGCCGGAGCCGCGCTCGACGCCTTCGTGGAAGAGCCGCTGCCGGCCGATCACCCCTTCCGGCACCTCCCCAACTGCATCGCGACACCGCACAGCGCCTTCAACACCCTTGAAGCGGCTGACGCCACCAACCGCGCCGTCGCGGAGACGGCGCTGGCGGTGCTGCGCGGCGAGCGCCCCCGCTGGACCCTGAACCCCGAGGTGTACGACCACCCGGCCTTCCGTGGGAAGCGGGGGTGACCGTTTCGCCGTGCGACCGGAAGCGTGCGCTCCGCCCGGCCGTCCGGGGGACGGGCGGGGTCCATGGGAAGGAGACGGAGCCGCGCAGCGGGAATGCCGTGCCGGGCTCCTTTCTCCTCGGCTTCCTCGATCGCTCGATCGCGCGTCTCTTTCCGGTGCTGGAGCAGGGTGATACAGATGGCTGATCGGATCAAAGTGCTCGTCGGCAATGCCTCCCCGGAGTTCCTGGCGGCGGTACGGGCGGTGTCGGAGCGGATCGACGTGGTGACGTCGGACGATGTGAAGGATCGACCGGAGCTGGTCGAGCAGCTCGAGATCGTCTATGGCGGTCTCAGCCGCGCGCAGCTTCCCGGGGCAGCGCGGCTTCGCTGGCTGCAGACGGCCGGGGCCGGGGTAAACGGCCTGCTGACGCCGGAACTCCGGGAGAGTGACGTGGTGGTGACGAACGCCAGCGGAATCCATGCGGAGCCGATCACGGAGCATATGTTCGGGATGCTCCTGATGGTCACCCGGCGCCTGGCCGAGGCCTGGGATCAGCAGAAGAGCCGGGCGTGGAAGGGGTACGACTTCGGCGCGAACGTCCGGATGCTCTCCGGAAAGACCCTCGGCGTGCTGGGCGTCGGCGCCATCGGCGGCCACAGCGCGAAAGTCGGCCGGGCATTCGGGATGCGGGTGATCGGCCTGCGCCGCTCGGGGAAGCCGCACCCCGAGGTGGAGCGGATGTACACGATGGACGACCGGGAGGCGTTCTTCCGGGAGGCGGACGTGGTGATGAACTCGCTCCCGCTGACGGACCGGACGCGCGGCTTCATGGGGCGGAAGGAGCTGGCCGCGCTTCCGCCGGGGGCCATCGTGATCAACACGGGGCGCGGCGGCACCCTCGATACCGACGCCCTCATGGAGGCGCTGCGGTCCGGCCACCTCGGCGCGGCGCTGCTGGACGTGACGGATCCGGAGCCGCTCCCCGAAGACCACCCGCTCTGGAGTATGGAGCGGGTCTACATCACCCCGCATTACAGCGGAGCGCATCCCGGCTACAACGAGCGGGCCGGGAAAATCTTCCTGGAGAACCTGCGCCGCTACCTGTCCGGCGAACCGATGATGAACGTGGTGGATAAGCACGAGGGTTATTGACCCGGCTGCGTCCCGCGGAGCCGGGCCGGCGCTCCGGCCCCCGCAAGGTATCGGTCCACCGGAAACCCAGACTCTATGCCCCTCCATCCCGATCAGCCGTCCCCCCGCCGCCCATTCGACCGCCTGCCGCCGGCTTCGCCCGCCCCGCGCCGCACCGTCCGGCTCGCGCGCCTGGCGCCGGTGCTGCTCCTGGGCGCGGTGCTGCTCCTGCCCGGGACCACGCGGGGCGCCGAGCCCGCGGTCGTCACCGTTCACGCGGACGCGGTGGAGGGGAAGATCGCGCCGGAGAGCTTCACGAACCTCTCCACGGACGCGGTGTACGGGCAGACCACCTCGATCAACACGGACGGCGCGCTCGGCTGGGTCCGCGCCACGCACGCGCTGAGCTACGTCCGCTGCTGCAACTGGCTGGGCGACGGAATCCCGAAGAGCAATCCAGAATGGTTCTCCGGGTGCCGCGTCGCGAAGCTGGATGCGTCGGGGCAGGCGGTGTATCAGTGGGAAGGCCTGGAGCGGGTGATCGACACCCTGCTCGCTTCCGGGGTGAAGCCGTATCTGGTGTGCGGCGGGATGCCGGACGCGCTCGCGGACGGCCCCCCGCGCCGCAACGAGTCGGGCGCCGCGGTCAACCGGCCGAAGGATTACGCCCGGTACGGCCAGATGCTGACGCAGATGTTCCGGCGCCTGGAGAAGACCTACGGCGCGGCCGAGGTCCGCTCCTGGTATTTCGAGGCGTGGAGCCAGCCGGACCATGACGGCTCCTGGGAGGGCGGCCGGCCGAGCTCCGCCTGGGGCGCCGCGCTGCCGGAAAGCGCCGTCGAGCCGTTCAACCGTCTCTACGACCAGTTCGCGGCCAGTGCCGCGGCCGTCGACTCCCGGCTGCGCATCGGCGGGCCAGGGCTGGCGGGCGACGCGCAGTTCCTGCGCCGCTTCCTGGAGCACTGCGCCCGGGGCACCAACAGCGTGACGGGCCGGCCGGGGACGCGCCTCGACTTCGTCTCGTGGAGCGGCTACGGGACGGTGCCGGAGATCCTGCGCCGGAACGCGGAGCTCCGGACCCTGGTGGAGGCGGACTTTCCGGAGCTGAAGGGTCTCCGCTACGTGCTGTGTGAGAGCGGCGGGTCCTCCATCGAAGCCGGCCGCGCGAACGGCGCGTATGAGGCGGCGCGTCTGGCCGCGCTCTTCGACGGAAATGCCCGGGCCGAGCGGGGGATGGACCTCATCTTCCGCAGCGGCGACCTCGTGGATGACCATTTCGGCGGTTTCCGCTCCCTGGTCAGCCGGGTGGGCGCGGAGAGCCCGCGCACGGTGCCGCTGCCGGCGCTCCGCCTCAACATGCTGCTCAAGAAGATGGGCGGCGAGCGGCTGCGGGCCGAGGCACCCACGGGCATCGGAGCGCTGGCGTCGCGGCCCGCGGGGAAAGGCCCCCGCAGCGCCAGCCAGGTGCTGCTCTACCGCTATGAGCCGGGCGTCGCCGCCGGCGCCGGCAGCCCCGTCAAGCTGAAGGTGCGCTTTACCGGCCTTCCCGCCAACCTCCTGCGGCTGCCGTTCCGGGCCTACGTGGTCGAGGGGCCGGTCCTCTCCCCCTACGAGGCGTGGCAGGCGATGGGTAAGCCGAACCCGGCTCCGGATAAACTGGCGGAGAGCCTTGCCGGGACGGCCGTCTTCGCACCGACCACCGAGGAAAACGGGGTGGCGATCAACAGCGGCAGCGCCGTGGTGGAGGTCTCGCTTCCGGTGATCACCGCCGCGCTCATCTCCCTGGGAGCGGAGCCGGTCGAGGAAGAGCCGAGCGGCGACCGCGTCAAGCGGCTTCGGAAAGCGGAGGAGGCGTTCGGACAGGCCGCGGAGCTGCAGCAGACGCGGAGCTTCCGCCAGGCGGCCGACCAGTTCCGGCTGGTGGCGGACCGCTACCCGGACACGTTCTGGCGCCAGGACGCGATTCACAGCCTGGCCGCGCTCTACGAGATCGACCTGCGGAATCCGGAAGAGGCGGAAGCGGCGCGGCGCGAGCTGCTGACGCTGCCCTCCCTCGACGATTTCACGCGGCTCCGGCTGCTGGAGAGACTGCGCGTGGACGTGGTGCGCACCGGCGACGCGGCGGCGCTGGGCCGGATCAGCACGGAGATCAGCGACCTCCGCGCGCGCCTCGACGCGCAGCGCCAGTGGCCGCTGCGGCGCTATTACGGAAACTGACCGGGCGATGGGGAGCCGCGGCGCGTCGACGGACGCGTGACCGCGGGGAGGTGGTGAAACCTTCCGCCGCGGCGTTCAGTCCAAGGTAGAGGAGCGCCCAGTGGGCGCCGGCGGGACCTCTGGACCGGGCGCGCGAAGTTCCCCTGCCCCGCAACGGGGGGAGTGGCTTGCGGGTACTGGCGATCGGCGATATTGTGGGCAAGCCGGGACGGCGCGCCTTCGGACAACTGGGCCGGGATCTGGCCCGCGCCTACCGGGCTGATTTCGTGGTGGTGAACTGCGAGAATGCGGCGGGCGGCTTCGGGATCACGCCGGAGATTGCGGATGAGCTGCTGGCGGCCGGCGCGGATTGCCTCACCAGCGGCAACCATATCTGGAAGCACCGCTCCATCTACGGCTACGTGGATGAGGAGCCCCGGCTGCTCCGGCCCGCGAACTTTCCGGAGGGCGCGCCCGGCACCGGAATGGGCATCTATTCCAGCCCCGCCGGCGCGGTGGCCGTGATCAACCTGATGGGCCGCGCCGGGATCGACGCGCTGGACTGCCCCTTTCGGGCCTTCGACGAGCTGTTTCAGGAAGCGCGGGCGGCCGCGGATGTGGTGCTGGTGGATTTTCACGCGGAGAGCACCTCCGAGAAGGGTGCCTTCGCGCAGTACGCGGACGGCCGGGCCAGTCTCGTCTGGGGAACGCACACCCACGTCCAGACGGCCGACGAGCGCATCCTTCGCGGCGGGACCGGGTTCATTACGGACCTGGGAATGACCGGCCCGGAGGAGAGTGTGATCGGTGTCGAGAAATCCATCATTATCGAGAAGTTTATAACCCGCATGCCCGCGCGCTTCGAGGTGCCGGACGGTCCGGCACTCCTCTGCGGAATCGTGGCGGAGATCGACGGCGCCAGCGGCCGGGCGGTGGAGATCCGGCGGGTTCAGGAACGCGCGGCGTGACCGGCTGCGTATGAAATCTGGGACACTGTTGGAGCCCGGCGGGTCCCGCGGGCGGACGAGGAGGCGATGATGCGGCAATTGAAGCCCTCTGTTCTGGGGATGGTGCTGCTGGGCGGAGCGGCGCTCCTGGCGCACACGGTGCCGGGAAACGCGCAGGGTACTTCCAGGACGCTGGAGCTCTACAGCGGCGGGGCGACGGCGGCCGAGGGCGTAAAGCTCGGCGGCTGGGGCAGTGGGATGGCGGTCGAGGACCGGGCGACCCACGCCATGGGCGACGCCTCGATCCGCGTCCAGACGAACGGCTATTACTCCGGCGCGCGCCTCCAGTTTGAGGTGCCCCGGGACGTCACGGATCAGAAGAACAACCCGGCCGGCTTCCTGGAGTTCGCCATCAAGTTCCAGCCCGGCACGCTGAAGAAGAGCTCCGGTCCCGGCGGCGGCGGCGGCTATCCCGGCGGTGGCGGCGGCGGTGGCGGCGACGCGGGCGGCTCCGGCGGCGGCGGCGGCTCCTTCGGGGGCGGGGGAGGCGGCTATCCGGGCGGCGGCGGCCCCGGCGGCGACGCGGCGGGCGGCGGCTACCCCGGCGCGGCGGGTGCGGAGGGACAGGGGATCACGCCGGACACGCACCGGATGAAGGTGCTGCTGATCTGCGAAGAAGGGACGTTCGTCGCAAGCGAATTCCCGGTGACGATGATCCCGCGCACCGAAGAGGGCTGGTACTCGGTGGCGATCCCCTTCGTGGCCTTCAAGGGCCTCGATAAGAGCCCGACCGCCCGGATCAAGGAGATCCGCGTCTTCGGCGACTCGCGGGATACGTTCTGGATCGGAGAGATCCGGACCACCACGGATGAGGAGCCGATCACCGTTGAGCCGCTCGATAACATCGAGGTCTCGGTCGGCGAAGCGGTGGAGTTCCGCGCCCAGGCCACCGGCGGCATCTCCCCGCTGCAGTATAGCTGGGACTTCGATAAGAACGACGGGATCCAGGAAGACGATACCGGTCAGAGCGTGGTGCACGTGTTCCGGAAGGCGAGCACTCCCATTCCGAACCGGCCCGGCGAGTACCAGCCGTACGTGGTGACGCTTACCGTCAAGGACCTGTCCGGCGCGAAGAAGCCCGTGCGCCGGGAGGTGGATGTGATCGTCAATCCGTAGTCCGGCGGCTGCGGGATCGCTGCGGGAAGGGGTGGATCGTGCGGTCCACCCCTTTTCCCATGGTGGCCGGCGCGGCGGCTAAAGGAGGCGTCTCGAAATCCGGCGAACGAGGACACCGGGGCTGTCGGAGCGGCGATCGCCCGGAGGAGCGTGGCATGCTGCGGGTCGAAGGACCGGGACTCCGGCTGTGCGACGGCGTATCGCGCCGCGAGATGCTGCAGGTCGGCGCCATTGGGACGCTCGGCCTCTCCCTGCCGGGTCTGCTCGCCGCGAAGGCGGCCGGCGCCGCTCCGCGCCGGGATCTGAACTGCCTCATGGTCTGGCTGTGGGGAGCGCCGTCCCACGTCGACACCTGGGATATGAAGCCGGACCAGAGCGAGGAGATCCGCGGTCCGTGGCGGCCGATCCGCAGCACCGTGCCCGGGATGGAAGTGGTGGAGCATCTGCCCCGCTTTGCCCGGCAGATGCGGCGGATCACGCAGGTCCGCACCATGTTCAACGACGCCCCGGACCATCCGGAAGGCGCGTCGATCGCGCTTTCCGGCTTCCGGTTCGTCCCCGGCAAGCCGGATAAGGAGGGGCCGCACCTCGGCTCCGTGATTGCGCGCTTCGCGCGGCCGGCCTCCTCCCTGCCCCAGTACGTGGTCCTCGGGCGGGAGCTGTGGGACAACGGGGCGCGCGTGCCCGGTCAGTACGGCGGCTTCCTGGGCGGCGCCTACGGGCCGTTCCGGGTGGAGGATCCCCGCGTCGGCGTGGAAAAGTTCCCCTCGCTGCGTCTTCCGGAGGGGGTAACCCCGGCCCGCTTCGGCCGGCGGGAGACGATGCGCGGCCTGCTGGACCGCTTCCAGCGGAGCGTGGAGACCCGGGATACCCGCTCCTACGATACCAGCGTGGAACAGGCGCTGGGACTGCTGACCTCACCCGACGCCAAGCGCGCCTTTGATCTCTCGGAGGAGCCGGACTCTCTCCGTGAGCGCTATGGCGATACGTTCTTCGGACAGAGCTGCCTGGCGGCTCGGCGGCTGCTGCAGTCCGGGGTCCGGTACGTGCAGGTGAACTGGAGCCGCCACCCCGGCGCGGACGGGCTGGAGGGGTGGGACGTCCACGGCAACTTCGGCGGATTCCTCACGGATTACCCGAAGAAGCATTTCCCGACGTTCGACCAGACGGCCAGCGCGCTGCTGGATGACCTGGCGGATCGCGGGATGCTGGACAACACCCTGGTGATCTTCGGGACGGAGTTCGGCCGGAGCCCCAAGATCAACAAGTACGGTGGCCGCGATCACTGGCCCTCTTGCTACACCGTCCAGTTCGCCGGTGCCGGCGTGGAAGGCGGCCGGGTGATCGGTGAGAGTGATGCGCAGGGCGCCTATCCGGCCACCGAAGCCTACAGCCCGCGGAATATGCTGATGAGCGTCTACCAGCATATGGGCCTGGACACCGCCGGAGAACTGCGGGTGGCGGGGATCGTGGATCAGGACCCGCCCATCCGCGGCCTGTTCGGCAATGCCGGTTCGTGAATGCGGTTGATCCACGCCGGTTCGCGAACGGCCGTCCAATCGGGAAGCTTCCGGCTGCACCGGGCCTGAGCGGCACGCCCGGCTCGCAGCGTGGCCACCCGCGTCTGGCCCCCGTGGCCGCTGACATGGCCCGTCTCTTCTTCCAGAGCTACCCGCAGCTTCTCAAGCGCTGGGACAACCCCGCCCACCCCACGATCAGGAACGTGACGGTGGCCTTCAAAAAGATCCGCGTGCCCGCCTATGCCGCCGGCGACCACGTCACGGCGAGCGTCGACTGGTTCCTCGCGCACCCGGACGACGGACTCCCCTCCCCCGATCCCCGTTCGGTGTCCGCTTGGTGATCCCCCTTACGATCTCTCCCCTCGCGTGGGGTCTCGTTCGGTGTCCTGAAGGCCTCTCGCTCTGATCGGCCTCACTAGATCCGTGAAGGCTCTACACGGCCCCATAGGCCCGCTGACGAGCTCCCGGACTTCTACAGGGGGCGTT
>CAYQDT010000120.1:0-8143 GCA_964416225.1 uncultured bacterium | reverse complement strand
CGCAAGCTGAAGGAGCTCCACCTTGTGGACCGGCGCCGCCGCCCGGGGAGCGAGCTGCTCCGCGATGTAACCCCCCTCCAGCCCCGCGACAATGTGGAAGCCGGTTTTGCCGATCACCCCCGCCACCTGCTCAATGGAGATGTTGGTGTTGCCGCCCAGGTAGGGGACGTCGCCGTCGTAGTGCTCGTCGCTGAAGACGAAGCCGGCCTGGAAGCCGAGCTCCGCCAGAGCGGCGGAAACCCGCTCCTGCCGCCGGCGGAACTCCGCCGTCGCGATCCCGAACCCCTTGTCCACGGTGGGTGTGCTCTCCAGGATGCGCTCCACCTTCCGGAATTCTTCGCGCATCTGGCTCAGCCGCTCCTGACCGATCCCCGCCATTGCCGTCCTCCCTCGCTGGCCGCCGATGCTTTCCGAATTGGGACCTGGCGGAGTGAACTCCTTCCAGCCCGCCCGGTGCGGGCGGCGCCGCGGAGCGCGAAGCACCCATGAGCGGTGCCGGAACAGCGAGCGAGGAGCCCGCGAAGGACGGCTTCGGGTAAGGGTGAACTATGGTATACTGCCCGCACGCCGAACGGACAGCAACCCCGTGCTGGATTTAGATGGCAGAAGCGAATCCGGAATTTGGCCGCGCGGTGGCGGAGGTCCTGCAGTGGATGGGGGTGTCGCCGGAGACCGCCGGCGCCGCCCTCGGCATCAATGCACGGACTCTCACCGCGATGTCGCAGGGCATCGTGCCGATGCGCAGCCTGGTGCTCCGCTTCGCCCACGGCCTCAGCAGCCAGCCGGGGGTTGACGAGGGCGCCCACGACTGGTGGTCCGATGCGGACGCCTGGCTCATCAAAGCGGGGTACGCGCCGCGGCGCGAAGGCGGGCATCCGGCGGGCGCGGAGCCCGCGGGGCGATTCTCTTCGGAACGCCCGGCAGCGCCGTCACCCGGCAATGGCCGGTCTGTTCCGGCAGCTCCGCGCCAACCCGGGGGCATGCCCCCGCCGCGGAGCTTCGCGCCGCCGCTTCCCCCCGGGCCCGGTGAGAGTGATCCGCCCGCGCACGAATACTATCGCCCGGTCTACGAGCGCCAGGTGTGCGGTGGAACGGTGGTCCACGTCTTCTGGATCCTGGACGGGACGGACCGGAAGTGCTTTCAGATCCATATGCCGGCGAACGTCGATTACAAAGCGCGCGCCGCCCAGGTCAAAGCGGACCTCCACTCGTTCACCCGCTCCCAGTTCGAGCGGAAGTACAGCCGGTTCCGCGTCCATGCCGGACAGCCCCACCCGGCGGCACCGGGCCGCTGATCCTGCCTGGGGCCCGGCCATCCCGGCTTTGTCCACCTGCCGGGCGCCGTGCGGGTGAACCGGCCGCCAGCCCGCTGCCGGAGCGCTGCCGCGTCCCGCCTCCGGTGACGGCCGATGCGCCGGCTGCTTCGAGCCGGGTCATGCGCCCTCTCGCCCACCGGAGCTACGGCCACCGCGGCCGGCCCTCGTCCAGGCGCTATGGGCGCAGCAGCTGCAGGTTCAGACTCACCGTGCCGCCCGCGGTGACGCCGATGTTATCCTGCTGGAGATCCGCGTACCCGGGCGCCAGCGCGCGAACGGAGTACGTGCCGGGCTGGAGGTCATCGAATGCGAAATTGCCACCGGCATCCGTCGTGATCTCTACCGGCTGACCGGGGCCGTTCAGCAGTCGGACGGTGGCGCCCGGAATCCCCTGCAGCCCCAGGTCCAGCACCCGGCCGTGAATGGCGCCACCGGTGGGGCCCGCAGTACCGAGGGTGAGGTCGACCGTGGTGGTCTGGCCGTCCTTCACCTGGATTCCGGTTCGCTCCGCCTTCTGCAGCCCGGTCTTCTCCGCTCGAACGGCGTAGCCGGCACCCACCCGCAGATTGTCGAACTGGTACCTGCCCCGCCGATCCGTGGTGGCGGTGCGGGGTGCGCCGGGACCCGCGAAGAGAGTGACCGTTGCACCGGCCACCCCACGAACTCCCTGCTTCCGCACCGTGCCGGTGATGGTGCCGGTGGGTGTGCTCTGGGCCACGAGCTGCGCGTTCTGGGTGGTGGTGAGGCCGCCGGTCACCTGGAGGCCGCCAGCCTGGGCGGGCTGGTAACCGGAAGCGGTGAACCGCAGCGCGTACGTGCTGTCCGGGATCAGCCCCTCCAGCAGGTACACGCCGGCGCCGTCCGTCTCCGTCGCGAGGCCGGCGCTGCGGCCCTGGATGATGGTGACCGTGACGCCCGAGAGCGCCAGCCCGGTCACCGAGTCCCGCACGGTGCCGCCGATCTTTCCGGGCGGAAGGGTCTGTGATTGGAGCTGGAAGTCCACCTCCGTGCTCTGGCCGGCGGAAACCCGGATCCCCGCCTTTCCTTGCGGCGCGTAACCGGTCTGCTCCACGCGGAGGGCGTAGCCATCGCCGGGGTCCAGGTCCGTGAGCGCATACCGGCCATCCGCTCCGGCCGTCGCCTGGCGTCCCTGGCCCGGCCCGGCCGTGATGGCGACGGTGGTGAAGGGAAGCGTGGCGCCGGTGCTGTCCTTGATGACGCCGGTAATGGAGCCACGCGTGGAGGGGCTTCGGATCAGGACGAAGTCCCGGAAGGTGTCCTGCTGCGCGATCACTTGCAGACTGCCGGCTGTCTGGGTGGCGTAGCCGCCCGCGCTCACCTGGAGGGCATAGTTGGATCCCGGGATCAGCCCGGGGAGCGTGTAGGCGCCGCTCCCCGCGGTGAGGGTCTGGCCGCTTGAGAGTCCGCCGACGATCTTCACCACGGCCTGGTACAGCGGAGAGCCGTCCGCGGCGCGCACGGTCCCGGTGAGGCGGCCGACCTGGCTCGTGTCCTGCCGGAGCTGTACCGAGAGTGACGTGAGCGCTCCCTGCCGGACGAAGAGGTTGCGGCTGGTAAAAGGCGAGAAGCCGGCCCGCTGCACGGTCACGAGGTAGGCGCCTGGATCCAGCCCGGGAAAGACGGAAGAGCCAGCGGCATCGCTGGTCTGCTGCCCCACGGCTGCGTCGCCCGTGGAGAGCTGCACCGTGGCCTCCGGCAGGGGCACGCCGCCGGGACCGGTGACCACCACTTCGAGCGCTCCGGCGTCAGGATTCGCCCAGCTCAGCACGAAATTCGCCGGGGCGGCGGTGTTTGCCGTCACCGCCACCTGCGTCTTCAGCAGCGGAGTATACGCCGGCTTTGCAGCGAGAAGATCGTACTTGCCGGTCGGCAGATCCGAAAGCGTGTATCTGCCCGTCCGATCGGTGCGCGCCTCACCGAAGACGAAGCCGCTCTGGATACTCACCGCGGCATTGTAGATCGGGCGCCCGGCTCCGTCCCGGACGGAGCCCGAGATGCTGCCCGTCGTGCCGGAGGCGCGCGCTGCCTGCGCCGGGAGAGAGCCGCGCACGAGGAGGGGAAGCGCGAGAAGCAGCAGGAGCAAGAGGCGGCGCGACATGCGGAACTCCCGGGGCGAAATCTGACGGCCAGTATATCAACCGACTGCTTGCCGAACAAGCGGAACTGTCAGGTGCCGAGGGATCTTTGGACGCGCCGCACGGCTCGCCCTCCGCGCGTACTCCCGGTCCCCGCGCTACCGCCGGGTACGGCTCTTGCGAACCCGGATGTGGCGGTCCGGCTGTTTTGCGGCCCAGCGGAGGTAGCACCGGATCTGCTCGTTCTCGCGGAGCTTCTCGAGGGAGTCCAGCTCCGCGGCCAGGGTCCGGTTGGTGAAGAGCGCGTGCACCTGGCGATGGCATGCTCCGCAGAGCAGTGCCGTTTCGACGCCACCCTCCGCGCGCGGGCGGAGGTGATGCCGCGTGAGGTGGGCGACCGCGCGGAGACAGAGCGCGCAGGTGGGGTCCGGGCCGGTGGGAGAGAGCGTTGCTTGTCTCAACGAGGTGGGGTGGCTGCCGACGGCTGTGCGGGGCGCACGGCGGAATGGTACAATGGTTCTGCCACGGGCGAGTGGTGGAATGGCAGACACTGCGGACTTAAAATCCGCTGCCGAAAGGCGTGTGGGTTCGAGTCCCACCTCGCCCAACCCCGTTGCGAACCAACCGGATGGCCTGTGCCGCCAGCGCGGGTCCCCTCCGCTCCTTCGTGACCCCCGGGACGCCGAGGGTGCCTCCGCGCTCTCCCGATGAGTGTTCCGTTTTTCCAGCCCCGGCGTCGGGAAAGAGCCGGTTGCGTGTGGAATGGTCGCCGCACTGCAAATGGGGCGTGGATCGGAGATGGCGGCCCCAACGGAGCGGAAGCTTGCCGAAGATGATCCCGACCGCGCGGGCTATATTGGATCGGATGCGCGCCCGGCTGGCGCTGGCGCCAGGCAGCGGCTGAAATGGGTGGCGTACCGGACAGCGGAGGGACGGAGCGGCGGGGCAGCGGGCCGGACCTGTTCCTGCTGGTGCTCGTGAACGTGCTCTGGGGATCCACGTACGTGGTGGCGCGCGGGGTGCTGGAGAGCGCGCCGCCGCTCGTACTCGCATTCACCCGTTTCTTGGTGGCGTCTCTCTGGATGGCGTCCTTCGGGTGCCACCGCCCGGCTCCCGCTTCGGGCTCCCTGTCTCACTCCGGCGCCGCACGGGAGAAGCCAGCCCCGTGGTGGCTGCTGCCGCTCATCGGGACCGCCGGCTTCGGCCTGGCGAAGCTGCTGTGCTACGAGGGCCTGGCGCGCTCCACCGCCACCGATGCCGCGCTCATCATCAACCTGGAAGCGGTGTTCACCGCGCTTCTCGGGGCGGTGCTGCTGGATCAGGCGATCCGGCGGGTGCACGTCGTCGGGCTGGTGATTGCCTTCCTGGGCGGCGCGGCCCTCGTGTGGCCGGAGAACGGCGGGGGAGCGGCCGCCGGGACTCGCGCGCTGGGCAACCTGCTGATGGTCGGGTCCGTGGCCGCGGAAGCGCTGGCGTCCGTGCTCGGAGCGCGCGCGACCCGCACGCGCTCCGGCCTGCAGGTCACCGCCATCGCGACCTACTGGGGCACCGCCTTTCTGTTCCCCCTGGCCCTGTGGCAGTGGCGCGCCAGCCGCCTCGGGTGGAGCTGGCTGACCCCGTGGAACGGAGCGGCGCTGCTGTACCTGGCGCTGGCAGCGACGGTCCTGGCTTACGGCCTCTGGTTCCGGGTGCTGGCGCGAGTCGACGCCGGCCGGGTGGCAACGTTCCTCTACCTGCAGCCGCTCATCGGTCTGCTGCTCGGACTGGCAATCCGGCACGAGATTCCGACGCGGCTCGCATGGGTGGGAGGGGTGCTTGTGGTATGCGGTATCTGGGTGGCGAACCGCGAAGATGCAGGGGGGCTCAACGGGGATGGCGCACGACGGAGACAGTGAGACCCGCCGTGGAGCGCGAGTGGGAGCCACGGAGCGCGGTGAGGACGCGGGTGACGGCCGACGGCGTACTGCGAACCAGAGATTCCCCGGCGCGTGAGCCCGAGGCTACACACCGCGCAGCACCAGGGCGCGGGCTGGGGGCGGTGGCGGCCGAATTGCCACGAGGGTAACCCCGGCACAGCTCACGTTAGCCGTCCCGGGCAGCGGTCGTTTAGATGGGCGCGCAGGAGCCTCCCTTACCGCGACCGGTGGTCCGGATCGGCCGCCGGCTCGGCCCGGGCGATCCCTGCCGAACTGGGGTCAGGGAGGGGAGGGAGAGGCGGACGGCGCGTGGCCTCAAGCAGACGCTGTGCCGGCCAGCAGGGCGGCGGCGCCGACGATCCCCGCGTCATTTCCCAGGCCGGCACGGTCCACCGTGAGGCCACGCATGAAGAACGGCTGGCCGTGCGCGCGAAGCGTTTGCCGCAGCGGCTCCAGCAGCAGCTCTCCCGCCACGTCGGTCCCGCCGCCACCCAGCAGGATACGGTCCGGCGCCAGGAGATGAGTGAGCGTGGCAAGGGCGACGCCGAGGTGCCCGCCGGCCTCGCGGAGCGCAGTCAGCGCGGCAGCTTCTCCTTCGCGAGCCGCCCGAACGAGATCGGAAATGGCGGCGTGCGGCGCGCCGAGCTCCGCCGAGCGGTGCAGGATCGCCGGCACCGACGCGAGGGCCTCCACACAGCCGTGCCCGCCGCACCCACAGCGCGGCCCGCCCGGCTTAACGATCACGTGGCCGGAATCGCCGAGGCCCTGCCAGGCGATGCGGTGGACCGCTCCGCCCACGACCATCCCCCCTCCAATGCCGGTGCCCACGGTGAGGACTAGAAGGCGGCTCGCTCCACGCCCGGCGCCGAAGCGGGCCTCGCCCATCGCGGCGGCGTTTGCGTCATTGTCCAGCACCGTTCGCAGCCCGGTGGCGGCCTCCAGCGCCGCGCGCAGGGGGAAGCCGTCAATGTGCGGCAGGTTCGTCACATTCACGACGCCTTCACCGTCCGCCCGCCGACAGCCGGGCGCCGCGACCCCGACCCCGGCCAGCGGCTGCCCGCCGCCGAGCCGGCGGAGGCACTCCGCAAGACGCCGCACGAGCTCTTCCGCGGTGACCGCGGCGCCGGTCTCGATCCGATCGGAGCGCAGGATGCGGCCGCCCGCATCCACCACCCCCAGCTTCGCGCCGGTTCCGCCGATATCGATTCCGGCGCTCGGTGCCGTCATGGTTCACTCTCCGGGGCACGAAAAACTCCGGGCTGGCCCACAGCCCGGAGTCGTTTGGCGAGCAATGATCCCGGCACTACTCCGTTACGGTCAGCGTGAGCGCCGGAGCCGCCTGAACGTTGTTGCTCAGGTTGCCCGTGATGATCAGCGTGTGCGGGCCCACCGGCGCATTGGCGGCCACCGCGATTTTCAACACCACCTCCGTCCCCTTGGCGGGCACCGGCTGCGGTGTCGGGGTGACGTTGGCCGGCTGGCCCGCCACGGTGATCGGGATGGCGGCATCCTGCCCCATCTGGCGAGTTGCCTTGATCTTGATCTCCACCGTCCCGCCGCGCTTCACGGTGATCGCCTTTTGATCCAGGTCCAGCGTGTAGGGCGGCGCGGTAGCCACCGTGGCCGTCAGGATCAGCGTATTCCGGTGCGCCTTCTGGTTGGCATCCGGAGTGAGGGGCGGCGTGTACAGCTCGATCGGCTCCGCCACGCGCTGCACGGACTGACCGCCGATGGTGGACGTGCCGACGATGCGGATCTCCTTAAAGCTGCCGGGCGGCGTGCCCGGCGCCGCGGTGAGCGTGAAGAGCGCGGCGGCCTGCGGCACGGTTCGGCCGCTGCCCTTACCCTGGCGCCGCGAGACGCTGGCGCCCGCGCCCGCCGCGATCCGCGCGGCGCTCGCCGTCACGCCCGCCGGAAGATTTTCGACGCGCAGGTCGACGGGGCCGCCGAAGCCGTTCACGCGGTTGATGTTCACGCCTACCACCGTGGAGGACCCCTGGCCGACATTGATCGCGTCCGGGGTCACGGTCAGCTCGAAGTCCTGCCCCGACGGAGGGCCGATCTCCAGGCGGTAGAAGGCGTCCGGGCCGTAGTGCTCGTCGAGCGACTTGACCTCCACCAGGTACTCCTGATTGGCCTGAACGCCCATCACGATCCGGCTGTCTTTGCCTTCCGCGTCATCATTGGCTGCGAGCTCCTTGCCGGTAGCGTCGAGCACGCGGAGAAACGAGTCGATCCGGGAGCCGATGCGCCGCGCCAGCACGTCGAAGCTGAGGGTTCCGGCCGCGGCCGGCTTGATCCGGTACAGGTCGATATCTCCGACCCGATCGATGCGGCCATTGATGACCACCGGCAGCTCCGGAACGACCATTGCCTGCGCGGGCGTGTCGTTCGGCTCGGTCTCGAGGAGCTCGGGGAGCTCCTCGGCGGCGAGGGAGATCGTGTTCATCGCGGGACCCAGGGGGGTGCGCGGCTGGATGGTTACCGTGTCTCCCTGCATGGGGATCGTTACCGGGACCGTCTTCATGTCGCCCAGGTTGACACCCTCGACGCTCACCTGCACCGTTTCTCCGCGGCGTCCGGATGACGGCTGATAGCCGGTAACCACGGGCAGCTTGCCGACGGTGAGCTGGTACGTGAAGTTCGGGCCGCCCCGGAACATCGTGTCCCGCACCTGGATGGTGTAGGTGCCGGCGGTTTTGAAGGTGTAGATCAGCCGCGGATCCCGCTCGAAACCCTCCATGGCCGACTTGAGGATCTTGCCGCGGGAGTCATACAGCGAGAGGTAGCCGTCCAGCGCCGAGTACATCTGCGC
>CAYQDT010000119.1:0-8165 GCA_964416225.1 uncultured bacterium | reverse complement strand
CCCGGGCGAAACACGGGAAGTGCCGCGTAGTCGTTGATCCCGGGAACGGCCTCGCCCCGGAGCAGAAACGTCTTCCAATCGGGGCGGCAGATGCGCGTGGTGGTGGGGATGTAGCGGATCGTGAGGCCGCAGCGCCGCCTGGGGCTGCAGTTCTCCCGGCTGCCGTGGACCAGGAACGGGTGATGGAGCGACACGCCTCCCGCCGGCAACTCTACGTCCACGGCACGGCTTTCGTCCACATCCTCGCGGCGGATCTCCGTGTGCAGCACGGCGGTCTGGTCGTGCCGGTGGTGCGGCAGCGCCGGACCGCGGTGCGATCCTGGGATCACGCGCATGCAGCCATTTTCGGCGGTGCTCTCATCCACGGCCAGCCAGGCGGTAACCACCTCCATCGGCTCCAGGGGCCAGTAGCTTCCGTCCTGGTGCCACAGTACGGGCTGCCCGTCTCCGCCCGGCTTGCAGATATAGTGCGACGCGAAGAGCGCGATATTCCGGCCGAGGATCCCCTGCGCGAGGTCCAGGAGCCGCGAGTCGGAGAGCAGACGGAGCCAGAAGGGGTCGTCCCACATCAGCCAGTGGTGGAGCTGCTCCGGCCGGAGCTCCGGGTGCTTCAGCCGCAGCCATTCCACGTGGTCACTCGCCATGTGGATGAGGTCCGGGTCCAGAACCTCGGGAAAGACGAGGTAACCCTCTTCGTCGTAGCGGTGCTTCAGTTGGGTCCAGTCCAGATCAGCCACGAGCGTTCCTCGTTTCCGGTCAGGCGGCGGCACAGCCGCCGATGTGGGGTGGGGAGGATGGTGGAAGGAACGGTGGGGAATGCCAGCACGATGGTGATGATCCCCCGGCGCCCGTCGCAGCGGCTCCGGGAAGGACGGCTGCCCATCTCCGGCACGCGCACGCCGGGCTCCTGACGTCAGGGGGCGAGGCCCGGGTCCGGGTCCGGCCATGGAGCAAGGAGCTCGAGCCCTCCTACCGAACGCGGCGGCCCGGGAGCCGACCGTGAGTGACCTCGACCGCCGCGCACCGAGGGGTGAGTGACGGTCCGCCAACTCCGTTCGTCATAATAACGAGAGATGCTCCTCCGGCCCATTCCCCGGCGCACGGCGAGATTCCTGTCCGCAGTCGCCGGAGGAATGTGCGACGCGGTCTCGCACTGGGAGAGTGTCGACGCCGTTCTGGAGGCAAACGATGCGCCCTATTCCGATTCTTGCGCTCCTCGTGGCATCCGCAGGCCTGGCCGGGGCCTCGGAGACCGCCGGGGGTAATTTCCCGATCACCGGTGCCTCGCCGCGCGCGGTGCGGGAGTTCCAGGCGGGTCTCCGCGCGCTTTACTCCGGTCACCCGGCGGACGCGGAGCGGGAGTTCGAAGCGGCGCTGCGGCGGGATCCTGCCTGCGCGCCCGCCGAGTGGGGTCTCAGCCGGGCCCTGTTCGGCGAGGAGAAGCGGGCCGGGGCCACGCGGGCCGCGGCCCGGGCGGAGGAGCTGGCCGCGGCCGGGGACAGCCGCGAGCAGCGGCTTACGGGCGCGTGGGCGGCCTACCTGAAGGCGCTTTCGTCCGCGAGCACCGACCGGGCGAAAGCGCTCGATCAGGTCCGCCGGGACCTGGATATCACCCTGGCGCTCTACCCGGATGACGTGGATGCCTGGCTCCTCCGCGGGGAAGTGGCCGGGAGCCCGCTCCGGACGGCTCCCTTCTACCTCGCGGCCCTCCGCCTGGAGCCGGACCATCCCCTGGGACAGGTCTGGAAGCCCAGCGCGCCTCCGGTGCCGCAGCTCACTCCGGTCGCGACACAGCCGGTCAAAGACGTGTCCGACGCCCTGCCGCTCTTTCCGGGGCTGGGGAACCTTCACTTCCCGGTGACCACGCAGAGCCCGGAAACGCAGGAGTACTTCGACCAGGGAATGCGGTGCTATCACGCGTATGTGCTGCCCGGCTACGTGAAGAATTCCGCGGCCGCGGATTTCCAGCATGCCGCGGCGCTGGACCCCACCTGCGCCATGGCCTACTGGGGCCTGAGCTTCTGCGGCACTCCGGCGATGAAGCAGGCGGATGCCGCGAACCGGGCTCTGGAGCTCGCGCAGCGCTATGGATCGGATAAGGAGCGGCGGTATGCCGCGGCGCGCGTGCTGGAACTCGCCGGTCCGCAGAAGCGGGAGCAGTTTCTGGACGCGCTGGACGGCGCCATCGCGGTGTATCCGGACGATGTGGAGCTGTGGATCTGGCGCGGGAAGGTGTACGGCCAGTACGTGGCGGCCTCCGACAGCCCGGAGTCGCTTCCGTACGAGCTGGCCGCCGTGCGCATGCACCCGGAGCACCCGGCGCCCAACCACGAGCTGATCCACCTGTACGAAGCCATCGACCGCCCCGCGCTGGGCTGGCCGTTCACCGTCGGCTTCCGGCAGTCCGCGCCGAATATGCCCCACGCGAACCATATGCAGGCGCATCTGGCGATGCGGCTGGGGCGCTGGCAGGACGCGATCGACTGCACCCGCCTATCGCGCCAGAAATCGCTGGAGGGCTTTCCGGAGCTGGACCCGTCTCACCACGCGGACATCCTGATCCGGGCGCTCGCGCACGAGGGACGTTTCGCCGAAGCCGAGAAGGAGCCCGCGCAGTTCCGGGCGGAGCTCCCATGGACTCGCCTGCTCCAGCTCAAGGCCGATCCGGAGGCACTGGGCCAGTGGGGTGCCGAGCGCCGTGCGAAGGAGCGCGTGGAAGGCCAGTACATCGGTGCTCTCGCCCGGCTGGAGGTGGGCGACGTGACCGGCGCGCAGCCGTTCGTGGCCGCGGTGGAAGCGAAGTGGAAAGATAACGCCCGCGAGTACTACGCCTACCGGGAAGTACGCGGCCGCTGGCTGGTCCAGAGCGGGAGTGCGGACGAGGGACTCAAGCTGCTGCGCGAGGCCGGAAAGCGCGCCGTCAAGGACTCCAGCCTGCACGCCTGGGGCGGAGGCAGCTACATGCTGGAGGTCTGGGGCGAGGCCGCACTGCGCGCCCACCGGCTGGATGACGCGGAGGAGGCGTTCCTCGAAGCGCTCGCGCACGAGCACGGGAGCATCGTCGGCGCTCTCGGGATGCAGGTGGTCTGGGAGCGGCGGGGACGCGCGGACATGGCCGCGCACTTCGCCGGGCGGGCCGGGCAGATCTGGAAGGACGCGGATCCGGGAGCGCTGGACCGCCAGTTGGCGCGACTCCGCCGCGCGGCAGCCGGCTGATCCCGCCGTCCGCCGACACGGATCGTACGGACTGAGCTGCAGAAGGGACTTCACGCATGCGACGCTTCGCCTGGCTCCTTGCCGCAATTACGGCCTCGTCGGCGGCCGCCCCGGCGGCGCTCCGCTCCGGGCTGCAGGTGGGGGAGCACCCGCTTCCGTTTACCAGCAACGTGGTCACTGGAAAGGACCGCGGCACACAGCACTGCTACGTCTGCGACCTCACGGACGAACCGGCGATCCTGGTCTTTCTCCGGCAGCCGAACGAACCGGCGGCCCGGGTCCTGAAGACTCTCAGCGAATCGTCGCGGCAGCACCGCGGGCAGAAGCTTTTCGGATGGGTCGTCTTTCTCGGCCAGGCGAACACGGGGTCGGAGACGACTCTGGAGCGGCAGGCTTATGACCTGGCCCGGGAAAACGGCGCGACCGCCCTGGCCGTCACCGTTCTGGGCGACCCGCAGGGGCCGCCCGGATACCTGATCGCTCCGGAAGCGGAAGCGACGGTGCTTGCGTTCCGGCGCGGGAAGATTCTTTACAACCGGAGCTACCGCACCCGGGAATGGAGCCCCCGCGGGGCGGAAACAGCGGTGAAAGAGGCCGTGAAAGGGCTCTCTCTGGAGGCGGCCGCAAATTGAACGGGGCCCGCAGGGGCGCTCTCGTCGCGGGCCGCCGCGTGATCGGACCCTGCGTTACGCACTCCCCAGCCGGAGCACGGCCGCAGCGGCTCGCTCGGCCTCCCCGTCCGTGAGCGCCGGATACAGGGGCAGGCTGATCCGGTGCCGGTGAGCCCATTCCGCGTGCGGGTACTCGCCGCCCACGTGGTGGTGCAGCGGGCGATGGACCGGCCGCTTCGCTCCGATGCCGGCCCCGGCCAGCTCCGCCAGCGCCCGGTCCGCGTCCGGCACCGTCAGCAAGTACCGGTACCGTACCGCATTCGGATCGGCAGCGGCCGGAATGGGCGACCACGCCTCGCAGGTGGCCGGCAGCAGCTCCCGGTCATACCAGCGGCCAGCTCCCGGCGGCGCTGAAGGTAGCCGGGATACCGATCCAACTGCCGGAGCCCGAGTGCCGCCTGGAGCTCGCTCATCCGGTAGTTGAAGCGGGGCCCTCATTCCAGGCGCTGAACATATTCGAGCCGGTCCGCGGCAACGGCGGCGACCTCCGCACACCGGCTCGCGACCAGCCCGCCGTGGCCGGTGGTGAGCAGCTTGGTTGCATACAAGGAGGTCACCGCGGCGGCACCGAGCCCTCCCGCCGGCCGACCCCGGTGGCGCGCGCCAAGGGACTGGGCACAGTCCTCCACCACGGGCAGCGCAAGCTGAAGAAACGGATCGACATCGACCGCCTCGCCGAAACGGTGCGCCACGACGACGGCCGAGGTTCGCGGCGTGATCCGGCGCGCGGCATCCTGCGGGCAGGGATGGAACGATGAGGGCCGGCAATCCACCAGGACGGGGAGCGCGCCCGCCTGGTGTACCGCATTCAGCAGCGCGGTGCAGCAGAAGGCGGGGACGAGAACCTCGCTGCCCGGGTGACCGCCCATCGCCAACAGCGCCACGTGGAGCGCACGGGTCCCGGAGTTCACCGCCACGCCTGCCGCACCACGCGGCCGGGTCGCGGCCGTCGCTGCAAACTCCGCCGCGCAGGGACCGTCCGCCACCCATCCCGGCGAGACACGCCCCGTCACCTCGACCTACTCCGCGGGCGTGGGAAGGGAGGCTCGGCTGTGCGGGAACGGGTCGGCCGGTGGTGACGGAGGTGAGGACGAACGTGGCTGGGGATGCGCCGCTCCGACGGGGCGGCCCGGTCTCCCCGCTCACGCCGGGGAACGCGGACTAGAATCCGGCCGGCTTCGGCTCCAGCGAAGATTCTAGCGGATAGCGGATCCCGCCGGCCGCCAGCAGGATCTCCAGCGAGCGCGGTCCCTCGTTGAACAGCAGATCAACAACCGCCAGGTCCGGCACGAAGCCGGCCTTCGGATAGCGCTGGGCGTACTCCGGGGCCTGCCACTCCTGGAACGCCAGGCGGATCCCCGCGTCCCGCAGGGCTCCCGGGTCGAGGTACGCCTGGACGGCGTACGCGCCTGAGAGGTAAACGTCACCGCCCACGGCATGACAGAGCTCCGCCAGGCGCTGCGTGGACTGGCCTTGCGTGGGGAGCTCGCTGCTGTAGTAGATCCGCGTCCGGATTCCAAGCTGCTCCGCGTACAGTTCCAGCATCGCGCGGTTCAGGGGCGCCAGGAGCGGCCACTCGCGATCGTAGATTGCGGCGAAGGCAGGCCAGTAACGCTCGAAGTAGGGCGCTTTGCCGTAGCTCTGCTCCAGCGCCCGCCGGTGCGTCCCGCGCCAGTCCGACCGCCCGTCGACCCGTATCTCGCGGATCGGCTGCTGGGTAGGCCGCTGCACCGGCACCGTGAGGTACGAGGCACCCTGGGACGTCTTGATCTTATTGCGGTTCTGGAAGCCGTTCTTCTCATACTGGACATCATCCAGCACGATGAACGCGTCGCTCCGCGCCATCTTTTCCAGGTACCGCAGCCAGGGGAGATAGTGCGGCTGGTGAATCGAGACAATCATCGGCACGGTAACCCGGAGCGGCGTCTCACAGCAGCATCCGATGACATTCGAACGCCTCCGCCGCCGCCACGGAGACCTCGCTGCCGCGGATCCGGGCCAGCCGCTCCACGTTCTCGATGCTGGCGTGGTGCGGCTCCGGACGGATCTGCGAGACATGCCGGCGGTACGCCTCCAGCTTGACGTCCAGGTAGTCCGAGATGTCGACGTAGAAGTTCGGGTGGAATTTCGTGTGGTTCCAGCTCAACTGCGGCTGGTCGTAGCTCAGGACCAGCCGGACGAACGGCTTATCGACCGGAAGGTGCGGGCGGCACGCCGCGTAGACCGCCTTGTAGACGGCCTCGTGGTCCTGGTTATAGGAGACGGCGGGAAACAGCAGCACGTCCGGCTGGAGACGGTCGATCGCGAGGGGGCTTTCGCGCTCGATCTTCGCGACCAGGTCCCGCCGCGGAAGCACGTCCACGCGCATGTGAATCTGGTCGTCGTCGTACAGCACGTCCGTCCCGTCGACCCCGATCACTTCCATCGCCTGCCGGAATTCCGAGGCGCGCTGGGCGCCGCTCACCCGCGAATGCTCGCTGTGATAATGATCCAGCGTCGCGACGGACACCACCATAACGAAGACGCGCGCGCCGAGCGCCTTCGCACGCGCCATCGTGCCGCCGCAGCCGAACGTCTCGTCATCGGCATGGGGCGCCACGACGAGCACCGTCGCGTCGCGGAACAGGGCATCGGAAATCGCGGATACCGGCATCGGGTAAGCCTGTGAGCCAGAGCCGGGAGCGGGGAGCCCGGCCCGAGTACTATCGGGGGGCGGTGGCCGGGCCCGCGGTCGAAGTACGGGCGGTCTCACGCTCCACCACGCGCCGCCCGCTAGCAATCTCCAGCATCATCCCGAACCGCGCCCAGCGCATGATCAGACGATAGAAGCAGTCAATGAGCGCGAACGGCACCGCATCGCCGGGCGCCACGCCACGCGCGAGAAACCCGAGTGCCAGGAACGGGAAGACGAGGAGCCGCAGCGCGAAGTAGGGGAGCACCAGGCCTTCGCGCAGCGTCCGGACCCATGTGGGCGATCCGGTGCCGCGCACGGCCCGCTTCAGGCTCTTTTCCCGCCCGCGGTCCATGGCGCGTCCGATAAGCTGGGACACGGTCTCGATGTTGTGGTCGAGCACCACCGCCTCCGGTTGATAGGCGAAGCGGTAGCCGCCCGCCTTCTTGACCCGCCACGCGAGGTCCATATCCTCCGCGGCCGCCTCACGGAAAAGCGCGTCGAACCCGCCGAACCGCTCCAGCACCTCCCGCCGATACATGCAGTTGCCGCCGACCGGAAACTCGAAGGGGCGCCGGGCGGATGGGTATTCATTCGCCCCCCGGTAGCTGAAGTACCGCGCCACATGCGTGGGGGCGTCGCCCGGGCGGCACTTCCCGCCCACGGCCGCAATGTCGGGAGCGGTGAACCCGGCAATCAGCTCCCGCAGCCATGCGGCGACGGGAATGCAGTCGTCGTCCAGGAAGGCGACCAGCTCCGTGTCCGACTCCGCGATGGCGGCATTGCGCGCGGCCGCCGGGCCCTGGTTTTCCTGCCGGCGATAGACGATCCGCACGGGCCCCGTATAATCCGCAGTCAGCTCCCGCAGCATCCCGTCGGTGCCGTCCGAGGAGCCGTCGTCCTGGATCCGGAGATCGAGTGCAAGCCCATCAAGGTCGATGTCCAGGAGACCCAGGATGCACCGTCGCAGCTTCTCGCGCCGGTTGTAGGTCGGCACCACCACCGTCACGCGGTAAGGAGAGCCGGGCGCAGATTGGCCGGACTGGCTGGAGGTGAAAGGCACGGGAGAGCTCCGCAGGGGATGAGCCCGGTGACTGAACTGCGTCCGCCGGTAGTGGCCCCGCAGATCCAGACGATGGACCGGACAGGCATCCGACAATGATCGAGAGTACCGGGTCGCGGCGCAAGAGAAAGTAAAGAAGTCTCGAGTTACGCAAAGAAACTATAAAGGACTCTCCGTTCGCTGCAAAGGGTGGCGCCGCCGGAAGTGCCGCTGCCCGTCACGGTCCGGGATTGCCCGCCGGCCGGGGGCATCGAGAGCTCCCGTTCGGCCCGCTCCGGCCGCTCCACCCATTCCGGCCGTTCCGCCGCTGCCGCCAGGGCCGCCGACGGATCCGATCCGCGCGCCTGCCGTCCCGCCCGAACCGCCCTGCGGACGCAGTCCGCCCGGCCCCGGTTGCCGGGCGGGTGCTTCGACTCGGGGCTCGACCTTCGCCCCCTCCGCCAGCGTGTCCGGAACATCGTCGACGAGCCGCTGGCCATCCTGTATGCCACTCTGGACCTCGATCTCGTCCCCGAAGTCTCGGCCCGTCACGACGGGCTGGAAG
>CAYQDT010000118.1:5501-8311 GCA_964416225.1 uncultured bacterium | reverse complement strand
GCAGCATCAAGCCGCACACCAAGTTCCAGGCGGAGATCTACGTGCTCTCGAAGGAAGAAGGCGGCCGCCACACCCCGTTCTTCACCGGGTACCGCCCGCAGTTCTACTTCCGCACCACGGACGTGACCGGCTCCATGAACCTGCCGGAAGGCGTCGAGATGGTGATGCCCGGAGACAACGTGACCATCACCTCCGAGTTGATCCAGCCGATCGCTATGGAAGAGGGTCTGAAGTTCGCCATCCGCGAAGGCGGCCACACCGTGGGCGCCGGCATCGTCTCCAAGATCCTGTCGTAACTTGGCAATCCAGAGCGGGTGGCCTTTCATCAGAAGGCCACCCCCTCTTTTTGCCCGAGAGTTGGTCCTATGCGACGTCAAAAAGTCCGCATCCGGCTGAAAGCCTTCGATCATCAGTTGATCGACCAGTCCGCCGGAAAAATCGTTGAAACGGCCCGCCGCACGGGCGCTCGGATTGCCGGGCCGGTGCCGCTGCCTACGGAAAAGAACATCTTCTGCGTCGTCCGCGGCCCCAACATCGACAAGGAGTCGATGGAGCACTTCGAGATGCGGACGCACAAGCGCCTCATCGACATCCTGGATCCGGGTCCCAAGACGATCGACGCGCTGATGCGGCTGGATCTTCCCAGCGGTGTCGACATTGAGATCAAGCTTTAGTCCCCTCGGGGAATGTTCAAGCCCGAGCGAGCCGACGACCGACGGCAACCGGCCGCGCCGTGAGAGCGCGCCGATCCGGGTCCCGGGCGCCAGGTCCTTGAACATTGGAGCGTAGCGACAATGGTGAAGTCAATCCTGGGCCGCAAAGTGGGTATGACGCAGATCTTCGACGAGCAGGGGCGTGTGGTGCCCGTGACCGTCGTGGAAGCGGGGCCCTGTGTGGTGACCCAGAAGAAAACGGTGGAGACGGACGGCTACGAAGCCGTGCAGGTCGGCTTCGGCGCCGCCAAGGGAAGCCGGCAGAAGGGCAGCAAGCGGCATGCCCGCGGCTCCCTGAACCGCCCGGAAGCGGGTCACCTGGCGAAGCACAGCCTGCCCTCGCTGCGCCACCTGCGCGAGTTCCGCGCGGCGGGCGTCGGCGAGATGAATGTCGGCGATGAGATCAAGGCGGACGTATTCGCGGTCGGCGACTTCGTCGACGTGACCGGGACGTCCAAGGGCAAAGGTTTCGCGGGCGTGGTGAAGCGCTACCACTGGCACGGCGGCGACATGACCCACGGGTCCATGATCCACCGCAAGCCGCAGAGTGCCGGCGCGACCGACGCCGCCCGCGTGTTCAAGAACGTGGGACGCCCGGGCCACATGGGCCACGAGCGCGTCACGGTGAAGCGGCTGCGGGTGGTGCGGGTGGACGCGGAGCGCAACGTGCTCCTGATCCGCGGCGCCGTACCCGGCCCGAACGGCACGCTGCTCACCATCCGGGAGGCCAAGTAACATGGCAAGCGCGCCTTTATTCAATGCTGCCGGCGAGCGGGTCGGCGAGCACACGCTGGCTGACGGCATCTTCGGCCAGGCGGTACGCGTGGACCTGGTGCACCAGGCGGTCGAGCGGGAGCTCGCGAACCGGCGCCAGGGCACGCATGACGTGAAAGACCGCAGCGAGGTTCGCGGCGGCGGCAAGAAGATCAAGCGCCAGAAGGGCACCGGCGGCGCGCGCCAGAGCAGCATCCGCGCCCCGCACTGGCGGCACGGCGGCGTGGCCCACGGCCCCACCCCGCGCAGCTACCAGAAGGACATGCCGCAGAAGATGCGCCGCGCGGCCTTCCGCAGCGCGCTCTCCGCGAAAGCCGCGGACGGCAGCGTGCGGGTGCTCGAAGCGCTCGACGTGGCGGAGATCAGCACCAAGGCGTTCGCGCAGTGGCTGTCCCGGCTGGAGCCGGGCCGCAAGGTCACGCTGGTGCTGTCGCAGCGCAACGACAACGTGTGGTACTCCGCGCGCAACCTGCCGAACGTGCAGGTGATCGTGCTGCCCGGCCTCTCCACCTACACGGTGGTGAAGACGGACACGCTGATCTTCACGCGGGACGCCGTTACCCGGCTGGAGGAGCTGTACACGGTATGAAAGACGCAACACAGGTCGTCATCCGGCCGCTGCTCACGGAAAAGAGCGTGGAGCTCCAGCGCCTGAACAAGTTCACCTTCCAGGTGGCCATCGACGCCACCAAGGTGGAGATCGAAAAGGCGATCCAGATCCTGGGCCGCTGCGAGGTGGAGAAGGTCAACACCATCGTGGTGAAGGGCAAGATTCGCCGGACACGCCGGGGCGTGGGGCGCACGCCGGACTGGAAGAAGGCCATAGTGACGCTCAAAGAGGGACAGGTCCTCGGCGGCTTGCTGGGCCAGGTGTTCGAAACCGTCTAGCGGTCGGATGTCTGATGACCGATGGCTGGTCTCTGACGCAGGCGATCCGCCGCGCGTCAGGTGACGCGGAAGCCGGATCAGACATCGGCTGCCAGACATCTGTCAAACCTCGCAGAGGTCATTATGGCGATCGAAAAATATAAACCGACATCGGCCGGGCGCCGCTTCGGTTCGGTCTCCTCCTTCAAGGAGATCACCAAGACCGAGCCGGAAAAGGCGCTTACCCGCGCGCTGAAGAGCAAGGGCGGCCGGAACAACCAGGGCAAGGTCACGGCCCGGCACCGGGGCGGCGGCAACAAGCGGCTGTACCGGGAGATCGACTTCAAGCGGGAATATGGAAACGACACGTCGTACTGCGGCCCGGACGAGCCCGCGCACATTACGGCGCACAACGCCAAGTTCGGGCGACACGGCGTGCGCGCGAGGGCTGTGGCG
>CAYQDT010000118.1:0-5491 GCA_964416225.1 uncultured bacterium | reverse complement strand
AGATCGACTTCAAGCGGGACAAGATCAATGTCCCCGGCAAGGTCGTCGCGATCGAGTATGATCCCAACCGCTCGGCGCGCATTGCGCTCGTCGTGTACAGAGACGGCGACAAGCGGTACATCCTCTGCCCGCAGGACCTTGCCGTCGGAACCGAGATCCTCTCGGGCGATCAGGCGGACATCAAGGTCGGCAACTCGCTGAAGCTGCGGAACATCCCCGTGGGCACCACCATCCACGCCATCGAGCTCTACCCGGGCAAGGGCGCGCAGATCGTGCGGAGCGCAGGCACCGGAGCCCAGCTCATGGCGAAAGAGGGGAAGTACGCCCAGGTGCGCCTCCCCAGCGGTGAGACGCGCTCGGTGCTCCTGGAGTGCCGCGCGACGGTCGGCGTCGTCGGAAACAACGACCACGAGAACGTCTCCCTCGGCAAGGCCGGCCGGAAGCGCTACCTCGGTCAGCGGCCGCACGTCCGCGGTGTCGTCATGAACCCGAGGGACCATCCGCACGGTGGTGGCGAGGGCAAGGCCCCCGTCGGTCGCAGCGGACCGATGACGAAGTGGGGCAAGCCGGCACTCGGGTACAAGACCCGCCGGAACAAGTCGACGGACAAGTACATTATCAAGAAGCGCGGCTCGCGCTAAGGCCTGGATGACCACTGAGCGAATGACCATTGAGCCAACGACCGGGCGGCCGAGCGGTCCTCGCACCGAGGCTCGGCGCGGCACCCGCTCCGCCGCTGGGAATAGTTCACTGGTCATTCCCCAGAGGGGACACTATGGGACGATCGCTTAAGAAGGGTCCGTTCGCGGACGCGAAGCTGCTGGAGAGGATCGACGCGATGAACGATCGCGGCGAGAAGCGGATCATCAAAACGTGGTCCCGCCGCTCGACGATCTTCCCGAGCTTCATCGGGCACACCATCGCGGTGCACAACGGTAAGACGCACATCCCGATCTTCATTACGGAGAACATGGTCGGGCACAAGCTCGGCGAGTTCGCGCTGACCCGCACCTTCAAGGGACATGCGGGCGGCGCGCGGGAGCGCTCCAGCGGACTCCGTTAGCGCGCATTGAAGAATGATCGATGGCCAGAGGCGGGTGACCAATGGCCAGCGACCTCTGGAGGTCGCTGCAAGTTGGTCGTTGATCATTCCACATCGGTCATCAGTCATTTCCTCGAAGAGGTCAGAAATGGGTGAGTATCTCGGAGGTCCCGGTCTGCGGAAGATCATCCGCCGCGGGACGGAAAAGGCGCCGTTTGGGCGGGTAGTGGTACAGGCCTCCGGCAACGTGGCGGTGGTAGACGTCCGCACGGTGAAGCCGGACACCTTCCAGGGCCGCCGCGGCGCCGACCTGGTGCCGGAGCTGGAGAAGGCCCTCGGACGCTCCGTCACGATCGACGTGACGCCCGAGGCGCACGCGGTGCACAAGTTCGTGCGCGTGCCGCCGAACAAGGCGCGCCGGATTATGAACGAGCTGCGGGGGATGTATGTGGACGAGGCGCTTGCCGCCCTGCAGTTCATGCCGCAGCGTGCCGCGCGCTACATCTCAAAGTTGATCCGCTCCGCAGCCGCGAACGCCTACGAAGGCTGGGGCGGAGAGCCGGCTGAGCTGAAGGTGACGGTGCTGACGGCGGACCCGGGCCCGACGATGAAGCGGATCCAGCCGCGCGCCATGGGCCGGGCGTACCGCATCTTGAAGCGCAGCTCCCATCTGAGCGTAGCGGTGACCGCCGCGGAGCCCCGCCCGCTGAAGGGCGCCCGCCGCCGGGGCCGCGCCTCCGTGACCCGCGCCTAACCGTTCCGGAGACACACTATGGGTCAGAAAGTACATCCAATCGGGTTCCGTATCGGGGTGATCCGGGACTGGGAAAGCAACTGGTACGCTTCCAAGAAGGACTACTCCCAGCGGCTGTATGAGGATCATCAGATCCGCACCTTCCTGCTGAAGCGGCTGAAGAACGCGGCCATCTCCCGCGTCAACATTGACCGCCAGGCGGACAAGCTCCGCGTAACGCTTCACACCGGCAAGCCGGGCGTGATCATTGGCCGCGGCGGCAAGGGCGTCGACGACCTGAAGGCGGAGCTCGAGCGAAAGTTCGGCAAGCAGGTGAACCTGACCGTTCAGGAGATCCGCCAGCCGGACCTGGACGCGCAGCTCGTCTCCGAGTCGATCGCGCAGCAGATCGAGAAGCGCATCGCGCCGAAGCGGGCGATCCGCCAGGCGATGCAGCGCAGCGCTCGAATGGGCGCCCGCGGCATCAAGATCCTGGTCTCCGGCCGCCTGGGCGGCGCTGAAATGGCGCGCCGTGAAGGGGACAAGACCGGGAAGATCCCGCTCCATACCCTGCGGGCGGACATCGATTACGGCTTCGCGGAGGCTCACACCACCTACGGTCACATCGGTATCAAGGTGTGGATCTACCGCGGCGAGATCCTTCCGGATCAGCGCCGGGCGCAGAAGGAAAACCAGTCGGCGGAGCCGTTCATGCCGCGCCAGCCTCGGCGGGCCGAAGACCGCGACCGCGAGCGCTTCGGCGGCGACCGGGGCGGTGATCGCGGCGGCGACCGCGGCGGACGCGGCGGGCGCGGCGGCGGTGGTCGCGGACCGGGCGGCGGCGGTGGTCGCGGCGGGTTCGGCGGTGGACGTGGTCCCGGCGGCGGTGGCCGCGGGCCGGGCGGATACGGCGGCGGCGGTGGCCGCGGGCCGGGTGGCGGTGGCCGGGGCCCGATGGGCGGCGGCGGCCGTGGAGGACAGGGTTAATGCTGGCTCCTAAGCGAGTGAAGCACCGCAAGGTGCACCGCGGATCGATGGGCGGCCGCGCAACGGGCAACACCGAGATTCACTTCGGCGAGTACGCGCTCAAGTCTCTCGGCCGCTGCTGGCTCACGAGCAACCAGATCGAGGCGGCTCGTATCGCCATGACCCGCCACATCAAGCGCGGCGGAAAGATCTGGATCCGGGTGTTCCCGGATAAGAGCTATACGAAGAAGCCGGCCGAGACCCGCATGGGTTCCGGAAAGGGCGCGCCGGAAGGGTGGGTCGCGGTGGTGAAGCCCGGCCGCATCCTCTTCGAGATGGCCGGCGTCCCCGAGCCCCTGGCCCGGGAAGCGATGCGGCTCGCGGCGCACAAATTGCCGATCGAGTGCAAGTTCCTGGTCAAGGGGCAGGAGCCGGCGGCGGTCCCGGCCGTCGAGACTTCGGGTGAAGGTGCGGAGGCGAGTACGCCATGAGCCGAGCTGACGAACGAGCACAGCTCCGCGGCAAGGGCCTGGTGGAGCTCCAGCAGGAGCTGAAGGCCGCCCGCGAGGAGCTGTTTCAGAACCGGGTGCGCTACGCGACCCGCGCCCTGGACAACGCGGAGCCGATCCGCAAGGGGCGCAAGAAGATCGCCCGCATCCTCACATACATCCGCCAGCGCGAGCTGGAAGAACAGGCCTAGGAGCGGCGAGAGAGACATGGCAGAGCAGAACATTCCCTCGCAGGAGCCGCGCGGCCGGCGCAAAGCGCGGCAGGGCCGGGTGGTGAGCGACAAGATGGACAAGACGGTGGTGGTGGCGGTGGAGTCGCGCGTTCGGCATCCACTCTACGGCCGGATTGTACGCCGGACCAAGCGCTACAAGGCGCACGATGAGACGAACCAGTATCACGTGGGGGACACCGTGGAGATCCAGGAGTGCCGCCCCCTCAGCCGGGAGAAGACCTGGCGCGTGACCCGGCTCATCGAGGCAGCACGCTAGTGGGTCGGCGAGGGCGCCGCGATCGGTGACCGGTACGGCCGGTCACCCCGGGCGCTCCCCGACCGACGATCAACCGAGGTTTTCGAACAATGATCAGGCCATATACGCGGCTGCGCGTGGCGGATAACTCC
The DNA here is from genome assembly GCA_964416225.1 of uncultured bacterium. GTDB lineage: Bacteria > Armatimonadota > SYMT01 > SYMT01 > SYMT01 > CAYQDT01. Next base: position 1,621 of record CAYQDT010000118.1, on the reverse strand, counting down.
GGCGCGCGGGAGCTGCTGTGCATCCGGGTGCTGAAGGGCAACAGCCAGACCGGCGGGGTGGGCGACGTGATCGTCGCCGCCGTGAAGTCGGCTACTCCCGGCGCTGCAGTGAAGAAGGGTGACGTCGTCAAGGCGGTGATCGTGCGCACCCACAATCCGATCCGCCGGCCGGACGGCTCCGTGCTGCGGTTCGACGACAATGCCGCCGTGGTGATCCAGGCGTCCGGCGACCCGCGCGGGACCCGGATCTTCGGACCGGTGGCGCGCGAGCTGCGCGATAGGCAGTTCATGCGGATCATTTCCCTCGCTCCGGAGGTGCTCTAATGGGACAGACGCGCAAGCGCCACGACAATGGCACCTTTAAAGCGCACGTGCGCAAGGGCGACGAGGTGATCGTGCTCGCCGGACGGAGCCTCGGCCAGCGAGGACGGGTGGTCACCGTCGATCCGCAGCGAGAGCGGGCGACGGTGGAGGGCGTGAACCTGGTGACGAAGCACCAGCGGTCGCAGTCCCAGAATGTCAACGCGGTGGCGCGCCAGCAGAGCGGCCGGATCGAGCGCCCGTCGCCGATCCACGTCAGCAACCTGCAGATCGTCTGCCCCGCCTGCAACAAGCAGACCCGTATCGCCCACAAGGAAGTCGAAGGTCGCTCCGTCCGCTCCTGCAAGCAGTGCGGAGAGGTACTGGACCGGCCCGTCGAGCGATAGCCGCAGCCGGGGATGCCGCGCCGCGTCGGGGTTGCCACGCCTGATCGCGCGGTCGCGGCCGCAGCCGCTGAAGCGGCAGAAGATGCACGAGGAGAGGGAGTGCCTCCGGGCACTCCCCTTTTCGGGACGGAGCCCCAAAGCGGGGCGTCCGGCTCTGGAGTACAACGATGCCTCGCCTGAAGGATCGGTACCGGAATGAGACCATTCCGGCGCTGATGAAGGAATTCAATTACAAGAACGTCAATCAGGTGCCCCGCCTGGAGAAGGTGGTCATCAACATGGGGGTCGGCACCGCGGTTCAGGATCCGAAGACCCTGGACGCCGCCGTGCGGGACCTGACCGCCATCTCCGGCCAGAAGCCGGTCATCACCCGCGCCAAGAAGTCGATTGCCGCCTTCAAGATCCGCGAGGGAATGCGGATCGGCTGCAAGGTCACCATCCGCGGCGACCGGATGTGGTTCTTCCTGGACAAGCTGTTCAACGTCGTGATGCCCCGCATCCGGGACTTCGGCGGGATCAACCCGGACAGCTTCGACGGTCACGGCAACTTTGCCACCGGTCTCAAGGAGCAGCTCGTGTTCCCGGAGATCGAGTACGAAAACATCGACCGCATCCGCGGCATGGACATCGTGATCGGGACCACGGCGCCGTCGGATCAGGAGGCGCGAGCGCTCCTGCGCGCGCTCGGCCTGCCGTTCCGCGCCACCGCCGCCGACCAGCGCTAGGCGTACAAGCAGCCGGGCACTGCGGCGCACCTCTCTCACGGAGAGACACAGAGCGGCCATGTGCCGGAAAACGCGGTAACCTGAGAATCTATCTCAAGCTCTCTCGCCTGAGTGGATGCTCGTTGGCTCCGCGGTTTCCGCACCGAGGCCGCCGTGTCTCTCCGTTCTTGCGTACGGCGAGACCCCGTT
>CAYQDT010000117.1:0-8365 GCA_964416225.1 uncultured bacterium | reverse complement strand
ATCGGCGACATCGCCAAGGGGGTTCTACCGCCGGTGCTCGCCACGTGGCCGGTGCTGGTTGGCCCGACCATCAACCCGTGGGTCGTTGTCCTCGCGCCGCTAGCCGCCATCTGCGGCCATGCCTACTCCGCCTTCTTCTACCTGAAGGAGCGCCGCTTTGCCCGGGGTAAGGCCGTGGCCACCGGCGCCGGTTCGGTGGTGGGCTTCGTCCTGACGGGGCAGGTTGCCTGGCCGGCGCTGGCCGCGGTGGTGGGGGTCTGGTTCGCGTCGATCCTCCTGCCGAAGCTGGTCTCGCGGCGCTGGGGCTGGGTCTCGCTCGCGTCGATCCTCGCGGCGATCAGCATGCCCATCGCCTTCGTGCTGGTCCGGGCGCCCCTGCCCTACGTCCTTTTCGGCATCGCCGCGGCGCTTTTCGTCACCTGGAAGCACAAGGAGAACCTCGGCCGGCTGCTGGATGGAGTGGAACCGCGCCTGGGGGAAAAAGTCCCCCTGGCGGGAGTAGATAAGGACGAGCTGTCCGCGGCGTTTCTGATCCACGCCCTCACCCCGGAGGATTGGTGGCAGACGCGGCGCTTTTCCTGGGCCGAGCCGCTCTATCGCGCCGGCCTCCTCCCGTCAGGGGTGATTGCGACCCTCATGCGCTGGATGCGACCCATCAAGGTCGACACCATGCGGGGCATCCGGCTCCCGGACGGCCGGACGGTGCAGGTCCACCTGCTCACGGTGCCGTGGCTGCCGGAGATGATCAAGGCCTACCCGGAGCTGGCTGTCTACCGGTGCGTGCAGGGCGCTCGGGCGGCCAAGGACCTCGGTGCCCGCTGCTTCGGCCTCGGCGCGTACTGGAGCGTGGTGGGGAATAAGGGCGAAGAGGTGCAGAAGGCGGCGCCGTTTATTCCGGTGACGAACGGCGGCGCCTTCACCGCCGGAACCGTGAAGCACGCCGTTCCGATGGTCCTCGCGAAGCTGCGCGCGCGCGGGATCGAGCCGGAGCAGGCGACCGCGGCGGTGGTCGGCGCGAACGGCGTGGTGGGCTTCGGCATCTGCCGGCAGCTCCTCCCGTTCGTCGGCCGACTGGTGATGGTCGGGACGGACCTGGAGCGCCTGGAGCGCTTCGCCTCCCGGCTCCGCCGCCGGGCCGAGGGGATCGGGCCGGAGATCGTCACGGCGACCGATCTCGCCGCCTGTCGTGACGCGGATATGATCTTCACGGCAACGTCCACGGTGGCGCCGGTCCTCTTCCCGGAGCATGTGCGGCCCGGGACGCTCATCTACGACCTCGGCCGACCGGCCGACGTGGACGCCGCCGTCCTCACGATTCCGGGCGTCACGGTTATCCCGGGCGGCGTGGTCCGGCCGCCCGGAGCGATGCGGGGCCGGGTGGACGTCCATTTCGGGGAGGGGCAGATACCCGCCTGCATGGCGGAGACGATCCTCATCGCGATTGACGAGTGCTATGAGCGCCGGAGCCTCGGCGACGGAACCCGGTCGGAGGACATCGACTACTTCGTCGAGCTCGCGGACCGCCTCGGCTTCGAGGTGGTGGGCGAGGAGCCGCCGGCGGACCCGGCGGGCGTGGCGCCGGCGGCCGCATCGGCGTGACCGTGCGCCGTCACCCCGCGCCGCTCCTCTACCGCGAGCGGGACGCCGACCAGAACAGATAAGAAGATCAAGATGCGAATCGTACTCCTTGGAGCGGGTGGAATGCTGGGCCGCGACCTGGCGGAGGTGCTGGCGGCGGAACACGACCTGCTCGCCTGGGACCGAGCTGGCGCCGATATCACGGATGGCGCGGCACTGCGGGAGCGAGTGGCGGCGGCGCGGCCGGAGGTGGTCATCAACACCGCCGCGGCCACGGACGTCGACCGCTGCGAGCGGGAGCCGGAATGGGCGTATACCGTGAACGGGGAGGGCGCCCGGAACGCGGCCGAGGCCGCGCGCGCAGCCGGAGCCGCCTTCCTCCACGTCAGCACGGACTTCGTCTTCTCCGGGGAGACGGATGGGGAGTACTCCGAGACCGATCCGACCGACGGCCCGGTGAACGTGTACGGTGCCTCGAAGCTGGCGGGCGAGCAGGCGGTGCTGGAGGTGTACCCCGACGCAAAGATCGCCCGGACCGAGTGGCTCTACGGGCGGCACGGTCGCAGCTTTCCTCGCGCCATCCTGAACGCCGCGCTGGCGGACCCCTCCCGGGAGCTGCGCGTGGTTGCCGACCAGTGGGGCGCCCCGACTTACACCCGGCACGTGGCGCGCGCTCTCTCCGCGCTGCTCCGGACGCCCGCCACCGGTGTCTTCCACGTGACCAACGCCGGCTGCTGCTCCCGCTATGATTGGGCCGTGGAGCTGCTCCGCCGGGCGGAACTGGACCCGGCCCGGGTGCGGCCCATCACGGCTGCGGAATGGCCGGCACCGGCGAGGCGCCCGCGGCGGACCGTACTCAGCGGCGGCCGGCTTCCGGCGGCGGGCGTGGAGCCGCTGGCGGACTGGCGGGATGCCGTGGCGGAGTGGGTGGAGGAGCTCTGGAGCGCGGGTGAGCTGCGCCGAGCTCCCACGGTGTGACTTCCGGCGGAAACGCGTCTAAGCTAACCGGAAGGGCCGCGGCGCCGACAATCTGTCGTGGGACTTCGCACGGCGCGGCGCGAAGAGCGCCTCGCCTGCGCCGCGAAGAGCCGCCGCCCTCCGCTGCTCGCCACGCATGAGTACCGCCACCCCGCAGAAGCCCGCTTCCCGCACGGACGGAGAGAGCCGCGCCGCAACCATGCTCCCGCCCGCCCCCGCCCGCCCCGTCGCGCTCTTCCTGGCGCTCCGCCCCAAGCAGTGGGTCAAGAACACACTGGTCCTGGCGGGGCTCGTTTTCACGATCAACCAGCACCATTCCGTGGTGGACGTCGGGCGCGCCTTTGCCGCCGTGCTGGTCTTCTGCGCCCTCTCGAGCTGCATCTACCTGATCAACGACATCTGCGACGTGGAGCAGGACCGGCATCACCCGCGGAAGCGGAAGCGGCCAATCGCGGCGGGATGGGTCCAGGTTCCCGAGGCCTGGAGCATGTCGGCGCTTCTCGGCGTAGCCGGCCTTTCGGGAGCCTGGCTGCTCGGCCTGCCGTTTGCGCTCACCGCGCTGACCTACCTGGTCCTCACGGTCGCCTACTCATTCCGGCTCAAGCACGAGGTGCTGGTGGACGTGCTGGCGCTGGCGGGATGCTACGTCCTCCGCGCGGTGGCCGGCGCGGTGGTGCTGTCCGTGGAGATCAGCCCGTGGCTGCTCGTCTGTACCACCCTGGGCGCGCTGCTGGTGGGGCTGGCCAAGCGGCGAAACGAGCTGGTGACGCTTTCGGACGCCGGCAGCCACCGGCGCATCCTCACCGAGTACACGGTGCCGATGCTGGACCAGATGATCGGCATCGTGGCGGCCGCGACGCTGATGGCATACATGCTCTACACCTTCAGCTCGCCGACCGCCCTCCACCGCCCCCTCCTGATGGTGACGATCCCCTATGTGATCTACGGGATCTTCCGCTTTCTCTACCTGATGCACCGGCACGGCAAGGGCGGCGATCCCTCCGCGGAGCTGGTTGAGGACCGAGGTCTGCTGCTCTGCGGTCTGCTCTGGGCGATCACCAGCGCCGCCGTGCTCCTGTGGCGGCAGTAGGGCGGCGGACGACCGGCGAAGGCTCGTCGCCCCGGGACACAGCGGCCGGCGCCCCGGCAGGTTTCGGAACTTTCTTGCCGTTCGGGTCTCCTGGTGGTTAAACAATCAGGTGCGATCGGGCGGTGAAGCCCGCAGGTCGTGGTCCGTCTCGAAGAGGCGTGGGGCGCGGCGCGGGCCGAGGAGCGGAGAGAGATGAAGCACGCGGCGGAGATCGGGATTTTTGGCGGGTCCGGCTTTTACCGGTTCCTGCCGGACGTGGAGGAGGCCCGTATCCACACGCCGTATGGCGCACCGAGCGATAAGCTCGCGCTCGCGACGCTGGAAGGTAAGCGGGTGGCGTTCCTGCCGCGTCACGGACGGGAGCATTCCATCCCGGCGCACAACGTCAACTACCGCGCCAACATCTGGGCGTTCAAGGAGCTGGGGGTAAAGGAGATCATCGGCCCCTGTTCCTGCGGGAGTCTCCAGGAGGCGATCCAGCCGGGCGACTTCGTGATCCTCGACCAGTTCGTGGACCGCACGCGCTCCCGCCGCGACACCTTCTTCGAAGGACCCGAGGTCCACCACATCGGTGGGGCGGAGCCGTACTGCTCCCGGCTGCGGACCCTCGCCGTGGAGCAGGCGAAGCGGCAGGGGATCCGGGTGCATGACGCCGGAACGGCGGTGGTGATTCAGGGCCCCCGCTTCTCCACCCGCGCGGAGAGCGCCTGGTTCACGCGGGAGGGATGGGACATCGTCAATATGACGCAGTATCCCGAGGTGATGCTCGCGCGGGAGCTCGGGATCTGCTACACCGGCATCGCCCTCGCCACGGACTACGATTCCGGCGTGGCACACGGCCGCGGCGCGGTCTCCATCGAGGAGGTCTTCCGCGTCTTCCATGAGAACGTCGGCCGGGTGCAGGAGCTGATCCGCGCGATGATTCCGCACATGGGCGGCGAGCGCGCGTGCGCGTGTGAAGCCGAAGCCCGCGCCGCCGTCGTGGGCTGATCCCACGCCGCGCCCCAGTCCGACACGCCCGTCATCCATCTCACCCATGCCCGAGCCCAAAGATACCTACACCGTTTACTGGGAAAACGGCGCCGTACGCATGATCGACCAGCGGATCCTGCCCGAGCGCTTCGAGATCCTCACGCTGACGAGCCACCACGAGGTGGCGGACGCCATCCGCACCATGGCGGTGCGCGGCGCGCCGGCGATCGGCGTCTCGGCGGCGCTCGGCATGGCGCTGGCCGCCGGCGCCGCGCGGGGCCTCCATCCCGCGGAGTTCCAGGCTGCGCTGCGGGCGGCCGGTGAGGAGCTGGCCGGCACCCGTCCGACCGCCGTCAACCTCTTCTGGGCCATCGAGCGCATCCGGAAGGTGGCCGCGGTGCACGCGCACGACGCGGAGAGCGCCGCGGATGCCGTTCTGGCGGAAGCGCGGGAGATGGTGGAGGAGGACGTCCGGACCAACCGCGCCATCGGCAGGCACGGGGCGCCGCTGCTGCCGGATGAGGGGGGCGTGGTCACTCACTGTAATGCGGGCGGCCTGGCGTGCGTCCACTACGGCACGAAGCTCGGGGTGATCCGGGCGGCGGTGGAGGCCGGAAAAAAGCTGCACGTATGGGTGGACGAGACCCGGCCGCGCCTGCAGGGGATGAAGCTGACCGCATGGGAATGCCGGGAGCTGGGCATCCCCGCGACGGTGATCAGCGACGGCATGGCCGCGGCGATCATGCGCCAGGGAAAGGTCCAGGCCGTGATCGTCGGCGCGGACCGCATCGCGGCGAACGGGGATACGGCCAACAAGATCGGCACCTACGGCCTCGCGCTGGCCGCCCGCGCTCACGACCTCCCCTTTTACGTGGCCGCGCCGCTCTCGACGGTGGACTTCGGCATGGCCAGTGGGGAGAGCATACCGATTGAGGAGCGCTCCGCCGAGGAGATGACGCACGCGAACGGGGTCCGCCTGGCTCCGGAGGGCGTGGCGGTGTACAACCCCGCGTTCGACGTGACCCCGGCCCAGTACGTCACCGCGATCATCACGGAGCGGGGCGTCGCGCGGGCGCCCTACGTGGAAAGCCTCGCGGAGCTGCGCGCGGCCGGGGAGCCTGGATAGCGGGCGGGATCGCCGCGGTGCGCGGATCCGGCGCGGCGTGAGCCGATTACGGGTAAAACGGTCCGGCGAACGGACCCCGACGAGGAGAAAACGATGGGATTGCGGGCAGAGAGCTTGATCCGGGATGTGCCGGACTTCCCCAAGGCGGGCATCCTATTCAAGGACATCAACCCGATCCTGAGCGATGCGCCGGCCTTCCGCGAGGTGGTGGACAGCCTCTACGCCTTCGCGAAGGATAAGCGGGCAGACGTGGTGGTGGGCATCGAGTCGCGCGGGTTCGTCTTCGGGACGCCGCTGGCGATGCGACTTGACGTGGGCTTCGTTCCGGTGCGGAAGCTGGGTAAGCTTCCCGGAGAGACGGTCCGCGCGGAGTACGCGCTGGAGTACGGCACCAACGTGATGGAGGTGCAGAAGGACGCGCTCCATCCCGGCCAGCGGGTGCTGATCGTCGACGATCTCCTGGCCACCGGCGGCACGGCGCGCGCGGCGGCGGAGCTGGTCGAGAAGCTGGACGGCAAGGTGGTCGGCTGCTCATTCGTGGTCGAGCTCGGCTTTCTCCACGGCCGGGACGTGCTGAAGGACTACGACGTCTGCAGCCTGATCCGGTTCTGATCGGGCGGACCGGCGGATGCGCCGGAGAGCGATAGCCGGTCGGGAGCACGGCGGTCACGAGCGGGCGCGGCAGCCTTGCGCTCGTGGAAAAGCCAAGCTCCCCGCCCGGCCCTGGGGCGACCAATGAAGATCGCTGTCACCGGCGGAGCCGGTTTCCTGGGTTATCACGTGGCGCGGGCCGCGTCGGAGCGGGGGGATCGGGTCCGCCTGCTGGACATCGCGCCCTTCGTGCCGGAAGAGTATGCGCCGGGCACGGAGCTGGTGCACGCGGACGTGCGCCAGGCGGCGCACCTGGCGGAGTCACTCGCCGGCGTGGATGCGGTGGTTCACGCCGCCGCGGCGCTTCCACTCTGGCGCCGGGACGAGATCCTGCAGACGAACATCGAAGGCACGCGGAACGTGCTCGAGGCGGCGGAGCGGCTGGGGATCCCCCGCGTGGTCTATATCTCATCGACGGCCGTCTACGGGGTGCCGAAGGTCCATCCGCTCGATGAAACGTCGCCGCTGGATGGTGTCGGCGCCTACGGCGAGAGCAAGATCGCCGCCGAGCGGCTTTGCGAGGAGTTCCGCGCGCGCGGCCTCTGCGTGCCGGTGATCCGTCCGAAGACCTTTATCGGCAGTGCCCGCCTGGGCGTCTTCCAGATCCTTTACGACTGGGTCCAGAGCGGGAAGCGTATCCCGATTATCGGCAATGGGTCCAACCGGTACCAGCTACTGGAGGTCCGCGACCTGGTGGAGGCGATCTTCCTGTGCGTCACCGGCCCGGTCGATGCCGCCAACGCCACCTTCAACGTGGGCGCGCGGGAGTTCCGCACGGTGCGGGAGGACCTCACGGCGCTCTGTGAGTATGCCCGCTCCGGGGCCCGGGTGATGGCTACGCCGGCCCCGCTCGTCAAGGCCGCGCTCGGCCTCTTCGAGGCCCTCCACCTCTCGCCCCTCTACAAGTGGGTCTACGGCACCGCGGACCGGGACTCGTATGTCGACACGACCCGCATTGAGACGGCGCTCGGCTGGCGGCCGCGCTACAGCAACGCGGAGGCGCTCATTGCTTCGTACCAGTGGTACCTGGAGCATGAGGCGGAGCTCGAGCCGGGAACGGGAGTCACTCACCGCATCAAGTGGAACCAGGGCGTGCTCGGGTTCTTCAAGCGGTGGCTGTAGGGTGCCGCGGCCCCCGGTCCGCTGGAGCAGAAACCGGCAGCGGCCCGCCCCTCTTGCCAAGGGGCGGGCCGCCGTGAGCCGGATGACGGGCCGGACCTAGCCGTGGCGTTCGGCGATCGACTGCGCCTTCTGCGCGTCGATCGTGAAGCCGGGTCCCATCGTGGAGGAGACGGTGATCCCCTTGACGTAGCGACCCTTCGCCGCGCCGGGACGCGCCTTGATCAGGGCGTTCAGCAGCGTGTTGAAGTTCTCCACGAGCTGCTCCGTGCTGAAGCTCACCTTGCCGATGGGCATGTGCACGATACCCGCCTTCTCCACGCGGTACTCCACGCGGGAAGCGCTCTTGATGTCCCGCACCACGCGGCCGATGTCGTTCGTCACGGTGCCGGCGCGGGGGCTGGGCATGCGCGGCCCCAGGGTTCGTCCCAGAACGCGGCCGACGTTCGCCATCATGTCCGGGGTGGCGAGGAGGAGATCGAAGTCGCGCCAGCCTTGCTGGATCTGGGTGATCAGCTCGTCCGCGCCCACGGTGTCGGCGCCGGCCGCTTCGGCCTCGGCCGCCTTCTCCCCTTTGGCAAACACCGCCACGCGGCGCACCTTACCGGTTCCGTGGGGGAGGTTCGTGGTTCCGCGGACCATCTGGTCGCCGTGACGCGGGTCGACCCCCAGGTTCACCGCCACATCGACGGTCTCCGGGAACTTCGCCGTCGCCGTCTTCTTCACCAGCTCGATCGCCTCCGCGACATCATAAACCGCTTTGGTGTCGACGTCTCGGGCCACTTCGTTGTAACGCTTGCTATGCTTCGCCATTTTGATCTCCTGTGGTTCTGCGGAGGCCCGGGGCCCCC
>CAYQDT010000116.1:0-8365 GCA_964416225.1 uncultured bacterium | reverse complement strand
CAACACGGATGAGGCCGGGCCCGTAGCCGTGAAGTACGGCGTCATGAGCATCCCCGCGCTGATCCTCTTCAAGGAAGGGAAGGTGGTCCACCAGCTCGTGGGAAACCAGCCCAAGCAGCGCATCCTGGACCAGCTCCAGGCCCACATCGGCTAGGCCTCCGCGCCGCGCGGCCGGGGATCAGGTGGAGCGGTCCGCCTGGTCCCCGCTCCTTCCAGGCGGCCGCCCCGGCCGATTCGAGGCTCCGGCCGCCTCCCCGCGCACTTCTCGGCCGGGCTCTCGTGGACCCGCCCGGCCGCGGCAGGGGCACGCGCATCCCGCCGCGAGCAGCCGCGTCACCCCCACCAAACCGCCGCTGCGCCGGCACCCCGCCGCGGGCGCGCTGCTTCCCCCCGCGGCCTCCCACCGGCCCGGCAGCCGTGGCTTCCCCGAAAAAGCGGCAGAGGGGCTTTCCGCCGGCCGGGCGAATCCGATCCGGGGACTTCTCCCGCCCTTGCCCGGCTGCCGCTCGGCTGCCGGTACGAGCGGTTGTGCGGTCCGCCCACCCGGTGAGACGGGACGCACGCCGATCCGGCCCGTTGCCGGGAGCCTCTTTGCCGGGAGCTTCTTTGCCGGGAGCTTCTTTGCCGGTTAAGGACCGAGGGGGCCGCATCCCGCGGGTCCGGCGGCCGATGCGCGGCGTGCCGGCTTCCCAAATTACCGTACTCCGATCGTCGAGGTGGCCATGAAGATTGTGGAAATGCAGGTCCTTCCGGTGGCGTTCCCGGACCCGCCGCTGCGAAACTCCACGGGGGTCCACGAGCCGTTTGCGCTCCGGAATCTGGTCCGCCTCCGCACGGACGACGGCTTCGTCGGCTGGGGAGAGGCGGGCGGAGGAATCACGCGCACCCGGGACCTGGAGGCGGCGCGGTCGCTGATTGAGGGAGCGGATCCCTTTGCCCTGGAAGCGCTGCGCCTGCGGCTCCCGGAGCCGCGCACCTTCTCCCCGGTGGAGGTGGCCTGCCTGGATATCCTCGGACAGGCCCTCGGCCAGCCGGTCTACAACCTGCTCGGCGGGAAGGTGCGTGATCCGGTGGAGTTCGCGGCGTACCTCTTCTACCACTTTGACTGTCCCAGCCGCGGGGAATGCCTGACCCCTGAGGCGATGCTCGAGCAGGCCCGCGGGATGGTCGCGGAGCACGGCTTCCGGGCGCTCAAGCTGAAGGGCGGCGTCCTTCCGCCGGAGCAGGAGGTGCGCACTCTTCGCCTCCTGCGCGAGGCGCTGGGCCCCGAGTTCCGCCTCCGGCATGACCCGAACGCGATCTGGGGCGTGGAGACCTCGATCCGCACCACCCGGGAACTGGACGGCCTGCTGGAGTACATGGAGGATCCCACCCCGGGCCGAGAGGGGATGGCGGAAGTACGCCGGCACGTCCGGACCCCGCTCTCCACGAACATGTGCGTGACGGCCTTCGAACACTTCCCGGAAGCGGTCGCCCTGGGCTCTGTGGACATCGTGCTGGCCGACCATCACTACTGGGGCGGCCTGCGCGCCACCCTGGAGATGGCGCGAATCTGCCAGACCTGGGGGATGGGCGTCTCCATGCACAGCAACAGCCACCTCGGGATCAGCCTCGCGGCGATGCTCCATGCCGCGGCCGCGACCCCGCACCTCACCTACGCCTGCGATACCCACTATGTCTGGATCGAGCAAGACATTCTGGAAGGCGGCAAGTGGTCTTTTCGGGATGGGCAGATGTCGGTTCCGAACGCTCCGGGCCTGGGGATCCGGATCGACGAGGACCAGGTGGCCCGGATGGCGGAGGCGTACCGGACCTGCGGCTTCACCGAGCGGGGCGACGCGGAATGGATGAAGCGGTACGTTCCAGACTGGCAGCCCCTCCGCCCACGGTGGTAGGGGCAGCGGCGCCGATTGCCGGAGCCGCCCCACCATCCCGTCCCGCTGCGGAGCCGCCAGCCGTCTCGCGCGGAACGCTCTGTGGAGTCTTTCACTCAAGCGGCGTGACCCGCGTGCCATCCAAACGTTCAGAGGCGGCGTAACCTTTGGACGGATGCAGGAACGGCCCGGCGCTTCCGAACTGTAGCTCGGGAGCGCGGCAGGCCGTGCACCGGGAGCCGATCATGGGAGCATTCTGGACTTACTTCCTTGACTTCTTTGGCGTAGCGCGCCGGGGCCACACGGAGCGGGCGGGCCGGATGCAGCGGCGAGAACCGCGCGGGCAGGCCAAGCGCCCCGCAGCGTGAGGGGCACGCACCGGGTGAACGCGGGGCAGTGCCGGATCCGCGGCCGGACCGCCGGAACCGGCGGGTTTGATCTCCAACGAGACGAGGGTAAGCCCTCTCGGAGGTTTTGCCTGATCCTGATGTTTGCCCCCCTTGACCCCTTTACCGTTCGCCGGGAGCACCGGGAGGACGGGATCACCGTTTTGGAGCCGGTCGGCGCCCTCGATATCCTTTCGGCGCGCCAACTGAAGGCGGAGCTGCTCACCACGCTGCAGCCCGGCGCCCGGGTCGTCCTTTCGCTCGCCGCCGTGCGGGTGCTGGACTCCGTGGGTCTCACCCTGCTGAACGGCTTCTGCCGCCGCGCCGCGGAGGGCGACGTCTCCCTCGCCCTGGCCAGCGTGGCGCATCCCGCCGCACACGTGCTGGCGCTGACCGGAATCGACCGCAAGTTCCGGATCTTTCCCTCCGTGGAAACCGCCATTCAGGCGGCCTGAGCGGAAGCCGCAGCCGGCGCCCGGGGAGCGAACGCCCCGCCGGTGTGCGGCGGCCTCAGGCGGCGCAGCGAAACTCCACGCACTCTACCCACCCGGCACCGGTGAGCAGGCCGCGCAGCTCCTCGCGCGCGCCGGGCTGCCCCACCGCCGCCAGGCCGAACACGCCGCCCCGCAGCGCCAGGCCGTCCTCCACGCTCAGCACCGGCAGGCCGCTGATCCAGCGACCAACCTTGCCGGGATCGATATCTACGAATGCCTGGACGTTTGCCCCCTCGGCCAGCAAGGCCCGGGCCAGGCTCCTGCCGACCGGCCCGGCGCCGAACAGCACTGCGGGCCGTGCTTCCGTGAGGTGCGTTCGCCGCAGGAAATGCGCCTTGCAGCGGAGGAATGCCTCGGGCGAGTATTCCGGATGGGTGCGGGAGGTGCGCGTGGGGCCCTCGCGCCAGAGGAACAAGACTTCCGGCACTTTCGCCATCCGGCAGCCGGATTCCCAGAGGCGGAGGCAGAGGTCGTAGTCCTCCGGCCAGCCGCATGCGCGGTAGCCGCCGAGGTCCCGCACCACGTCCGCCCGCAGCAGCATGGAGGGATGGGCGAGGGGGCATTCGACGAAGATGTCCCGATCGTGCTCGTCCGGGGTGACCAGCGAGTTGAGCCACTGCTGGTACCGCCGCGCGCCCTCCGCCACGCACTCCTCCGGAAAGTAGCGCACGCCGCAGCCGACCGCCGCCACGTCTCCCTCCGCCAGGCGCGCGAGCTGCCTCTCGAACCGGCGGGGCAAGGAGCAGTCATCGCCATCCATGCGCGCGATGAGGGGTGCGGTGGCTTCCGCAAGGGCGGCGTTGAGGCTCGCGGGAATCCCGCGACACTCCGCGCTTCGGAGGAGGCGAAAGCGCGGATCGCGGCGGCACCACGCCTCCAGCAGGCGGCGGCTGTCATCCGTGGAGCCGTCGTCGACCACCACGGCCTCCCAGTCGGAAAAGGTCTGCGAAGCGATCGAGCCGAGGGCCTGGTCCAGCGTCGCCGCGCTGTTGTGGATCGGGATCAGGACGGAAAGTGCGGGCATAGAGGAGCGGGGATGGCGGATGGGGCGCGGCGCCGGCCGATTCGGGGCGTGTCGACCGGTGGCTTTTTACCCCGTCCACCGGTGCGCGGAACGTCGCCGCTCTCGCGCCGCGCCCGGTTCGGGGGTCGAAGCCGGAACCGCCCGGCGGACCCCTTCTCCCGGGGGCCGGTCACCCACCTACAGCGAGAGGCCCCCATCGATCACCAGGTGGCTCCCCGTCATGTAGCCACTCTCATCCGAGGCGAGATACAGGGCCAGCGCCGCGATCTCCTCCGCGGTCCCGAGCCGCCCCATCGGCTGGCGCGCCACAAACTGCTGCAGCGCCGTCTCGTAATCGCCCGTCGCGCGGAGGCGGGCGTGCAGCGAGGGCGTGTCCACGGTGCCGGGGCAGATGGCGTTGATGCGAATCCCTTCGGACACGAAGTCCAGCGCCACGCTCTTGACGAGCCCCATCACCGCGGCTTTGCTGGCCGAGTACGCAGCCCGGTTCTTCACGCCGACCAGGCCGGCCACGCTCGCGGTGCAGACGATGGAGCCGCCTCCGGTCCGGCGCATGGCGGGGATCGCGTGCCGGCATGCCGCGTAGACACTGCGGGCGTTGATCGCCATGGTGCGGTCCCACTCCGCATCCGTGCACTCCAGCACGGTGCCGCCGGGAACGACGCCGGCGTTGGCAAAGAAGACGCTCAGCCGTCCATAGCGGGAGAGAGCCTCTTCCACCAGGCGACCAACGCTCTCGCTATCCGCGGCATCCACGGGGAGGAAGCATGCCTCGGCGCCCGCCTCGCGCGCGGCCCGCGCGCTCTCCTCTCCGGTGCGCGGATCCAGATCGGCGCACACCACCGTGGCGCCCTCCCGGGCGAACAGCACCGCGGATGCCCGCCCTATTCCGGCGCCCGCGCCGGTGATAATCGCCACCTTGTCTTGTAATCGCATTCGTTCGTTGATGGGTCGGTTGATGGTTCGGTTGTGGTGGTTGTTGGAGGATGCCCAACTGTTGGATGCCGGATGGCCATCCCGAAGGCGCCTGCCGTGCCGGCGGACCCCGCGCTACCCGGTGCGGGCCGGCGCCTACTGTCGTTCCGCGTCCGTTAGCGCTCTCCCCTGCATGAGTTTCCCGGTAGCGCTCGCCAGCACCCGTCCGTCGTCGCCGCGAATCTCGGCCCGGCATTCAACCAGCCGCCGTTGATGGCGCGTGACCTGGGCGTGCACGGAGAGCTCTGCGCCGGTCTCCACGGGCCGGTGGTAGCGGACGGTCATCTCGGCGGTGGCCACCCAGTGGCCCAGCGTGACGGCCGCATAGACCATCGCCTCGTCCAGAATCGCGGCGAGGATGCCGCCGTGGGAGATACCCGCATATCCCTGGTGCTCCGGCCTGGCCTGGAACCGGCCCTCGGCGCGGCCCGGCTCGTACTCGAACGTGGCGTGCAGTCCCTCCGGATTCTCCGGTCCACACACAAAGCAGTACCGGTCAACCTCGATCTTCACGGCAAACTCTCTAATCGGGATGGGGCCCGAATGCTTCTCCAGTCACCTGCACGGCCCCGGGCCACCGCTCAACCACGCATCAATGACGGCATGTCCGGGAAGACTCCGGACGAACCGGGTCGGCCGGACGGGAGTGCGGGAACCACAGAGAAAACAGGCACCGGATGGGAGAACCGAAAATGGAACATCAGTGGCCGGAAGAACCGGCATCGCCGCGTCAAGGGAGCGAGCCTGACCTGACCCTGCTGCTGGAGATCGGGAAGCCGCTCTCGCTGCTGGGCTACGTGCTCTTCCTCTGGAGCGTGGTATTGCCGCATTAAGTGGCGCAGGAGCAAGTCCGAAGCGGGCGGGACACCGGGGCCCGCCCGCTTTTCTTTCTATATCGCATCGCAGCCCTACGATGAGCGGCGGGATGCGGTCCGGGGAGTACCGGCGGTCAGCGGGGATGGCCCTGCCCGGCAGCCCAGAGGTACAGCAGGAAGAGCACCGGAAGCAGCAGGAAGGCGACGGCGATGGTCACGGTGAGGGCTCTCCAGCGCCGGTACGTTCGCCCGGTGGAACGCCCGGCGGAAGCTTCGGAGCTCTGTTGGGAGTGGGGGCTGGGGATCATGCACAACTTTCCAGGGCCGCCGGGATGCACGGAGCTGCCGGCGGACGGGGTACTGCCTTAGCCTACCCCATCCCTCGCCCTCTGTAGCCTCCCGGTATCGTCCGACAGCGCGGATTAATTCACCCGGAGTGATCGAGGGCGCTGCGGCCACCGTTGATGCATGCACCGGGGCCCGCAGGGTCTCTGTTCAGAGCAGCTCCCCCTACCCCTCCGGAGCACCACCGGACATGAAAACGACCGCGGCCGCCGCGGGAAGCGCTCGGTTCACCGTTGCCACGGCGAGGGCGAGACGAGACCGGAGGCTGCGGGCCGTCACCGGCGGGCGGCGGTTGCTCCATACCCGCACGCGGCCACTCCTTCACCGCTCTCGTCCGGGGTGTGCCTTCGCTGCGGACCCTCGAGGATTGCAAGCTCCGGCCGGAGTTAGACGCCGTCCGGGTAGCACGCGGCCGGAAATTCCCGGCGGTACTGCCGCAGTCCGGCTCGCCAGATGCCGATGAGCTCATCGGTCCACGGCTTGCTTCCATTTCGGGCCGCGCAAAGGCCGTCATTCAGGAGGATATAGCCGCAGAGGACACTGCCCTCGCGCGCGGCGGCGCTGGCTTCTTGAAAGGTCAGCGTAAACCGACCCAGCTCGCGATCCGGGATCATCCGCTCCATCCTCTCGGATTTCATCCTCTCGGGACCAACCTCTCGGGATCACTCCCCGGGGACGCTCCTGACTGCCATACGGGAACCATTATGCCACCCCGCCGCCCAATCCGGAGTCCCCGCTTCCGCCGGCTGGGATCCGGTGCGACGACTCATTTCCCATCCGTGGGGTCACCGCCAGGCAGCGGCGACCGGAATCGGTCCCACACCGCGCGGGAGGAGGTCTGGTAGTAGTAGGCCTTGACCCCGCTCGCCAGGGTTGTCCAGGCCGCGAAGATGACCTCGGCATGCCTCTCATCCGCCTCCGCCACAGCCCGGCGGATCGCGTCTTCGAGCTGCTCCTTCTGCTGCTCCCAGCCCTCATGGTCGGCGACCAGTCGGGCCAGTGTATACCAATAGGTCGGTGGCACATCCTACTTTGGCCGGGCCAGGGGCCTCCGCGCTAGCGCCAAAGGATGGAATCTGCACTCGTCCTTTCGTTGACACCCCGTTCCGATCGGCAAGATCCCAACCCGGCAGCCGCCGAAAGGCGAGCCGAGACGAAATGACTTGCCCCGACCGCCGCCGAGAGCCAGAGGGAGGGGGGAGGGGCGAGGGGCGAGGAAGAGCGGCAGGGCGGGAGGCGGCCAAGCGCTCCGCCATGCGGTCGGGCGCGTGACGGGTGGGCGCGGCGCGTGGCCGTGACGATCCCCGGTGGCGGGGAGGCGGTCTGCGGAGCCCCGTGGGGAGCGGTCAGTCGATGACCGGAAGGTGGCGGGAGCGCCGTTGCCCCCGCCCGCGTTTCGACCCGCCCGGGTCAGCCCCGCGCGTCCCCAATCAGCGTCATCTTTCGCCGGAGCTGATGGATCCCGTGGCGCAGCAGGGAGCGGGCCGTGGCCGGCTGCACACCCAACTCCTCGGCGATCTCCTCGAAGGTGCGGGATTCATAGTAGCGCCACACCACCACCTGCCGCTGGCGCTGCGGCAGCTGCGCGATCGCGGCGGGAAGGGCATCCACGGCCCCCTGCAGCCAGAGCGCCTGGTCCCATTCCGGCGTCGGGTCCTGCTCCCCGAACACAGGCCCCTCATCCAGCTCCGGCAGGATGTGGACCTCGCGGGTCTGCAGGCGCCACTGCACCCGCATGTAGCTGTAAACCGCGGCGGGCAGCGTCCGGATCAGGTACGGGCGCAGAGGCACGCCGCTTTCCGGATCATAGGCCGCCAGCAGGTTGCAGAACCGGCAGTAAATCTCACTCGCCAGGTCCTGGCGCAGGTCCAGGCTGGTGCCGTATTGCCGGATCAACCGGCGCACCAGCGGCTGCAGCTCCGCGTACAGCGCTTCTCGATCCGGCGCCGTCTGCGTGGTCCGGTCCGGCCGGAGACCACTCGCGGAAGTCACCTCACCACTTTTGCGTTCCGTTTCGTTCACTCGACAGAGCATCGTTCACTCACTGTCTGCCTGGTCGGGCGTTTTATTGGTGGGAAGTCCCCGAGGTTCCATCGGACGGGCCTGACCGCTGTCGGGACCCGGGCGGGTGGCTGCAAGCGATCAGCGGCACCTGCGCATGGGCTGTTGAAAAACGACCGCTTTCCAGCCCTCTTAGCAAGTAGCCTTCACGTCCCTAGTATGCCGATACTACCGATGGACAACTATCCATCTTTGGTTTACAGCGTGATTTCCCGGATTTAAAGGGCTCCCGCCACGGATCCGCCGCCATCCGCCCTCGCAAAACGGAGTGTCTCCTCCGATTCGCCGCCACCGAGCCCGCGCCGGTACGAAATAGCCGGCCATCGCCCGCATCCCGCCCGGCACGCCACCCCGCACTCCGCTCTTGCACGACCGCGCTCGGGGCCGGCAC
>CAYQDT010000115.1:0-8367 GCA_964416225.1 uncultured bacterium | reverse complement strand
CTCTTCCGGCCCCTGGACGGTGCGGGCTCACCGAGCGCGGACGTCTCCACGCCGGCCGCCCGGCAGCAGGCATATGACCTGCTGCTCCGCCGGGGAGTGATCCGGATCGGCCTACCCCTGCCGGCGGGAGCGGAGTTTTCACTGGAGCAGGTGGCGGACCCCTATGGGTTCGCCGGGGCCGGAGAGCTCTCTCTCTTTCGGCGCCCGCTGCCCGCTGCCAACCTGCCGTTCGCGGTGACGGTCATGTGGGACGGCCGGCAGACGCACGCGGGCTTCTCCGTGAGCCAGAACCTGGCCTCGCAGGCGGCGGATGCCACGCTCCGCCACGCCCAGGCCACCGCCAGCCCGTCGCCCGCCGTGCTGGGGCAGATCGTCCAGTTCGAGCTCGGTCTCTTCCACGCGCAGGTTCAGGATGCACGGGCGGGCGCCCTTACCGGCGCGGGCGCGAAGGGCGGGCCGCAGTCTCTGGCCGCGCTTCCGTTCTACCCGGGGATGAACAATCCGTTCGGGACGGACCCACGCGGAAAGGGGTTCGACCCGCGTGTCTTCCAGCTCTATGAAGGCTGGGCAAAGCCGCCGAAGCGGGGAGATAGCGCCCAGGTGGCCGCGCGCAAGGCGATTGGCCGGGGAGAGGTGCTGTTCAACACCAAGCCGATCACGATCCGGGCAGTCGGGGGCCTGAATGACCTGCTGCATCAGCCGGTGATCCACGGAACCTGCTCGACCTGCCACAATGTGCCGTCGATGGGCAGCTTCTCGCTCGATCAGACGCTGGACCTGGGCGTCGGCTCCTTCTCGCCGACGCAGCCGGAGGGCCTTCCGCTGTACACGCTCCGCCGCACCGCGACCGGCGAAACGCGGTTGGTCACCGATCCCGGCCGCGCGCTGATTACCGGGAAGTGGGCGGATGTTTCGCAGTTCAAGGTGCCGGCACTGCGGGGCCTGGCGTCCCGCCCGCCGTACTTCCACGACGGCTCGGCGCCGACGCTGGAGGGCGTGGTCGATTTCTACGACCGCCGGTTCGCCATCGGCCTGACCCCGCAGGAAGCCTCGGACCTGGCCGCATTCATCCGCGCGCTTTGACGAAGGCGGCAGCCGGGATGGGCGGGTTTCCCGGCGGAGTGATCGACGGCGCGGGGGCCGCGGGAGCGCTCGTTTCACTCTCGTCGCGGACACAGAGAGGGCGCGGCTCATGGGGGGAGCGCGCTCATCTCCGCACCCTCACTGCACTCCTTCAAGCTGCGCCCGCGTGATGAGGCATCCAGGCAGGCTACGCGCGCGCGAGCACGTCGGTGATCGGCTTGCCCGTGCCGTCCCGCGTCACGTAGAACGGGCGCTTCTCGATCTCGTAGCTAAGCTTCGGGGCGATGCCCACGGTGCCGTAGATCGTGGCGTGCAGATCCTCGATCCCGACGGGGTTCTCCACCGTCTTGCAGGGCCGGTCATCCGCGGTTTTTCCGTAGAGATGACCCTTCTTCACGCCCCCGCCGAACATGAGCACGGAGCCGGCGTCCGTGAAGTGCCGGTGCATTCCGTAATGCTTCGGCTCCGTCATCACGTCCGGCACGGTTACCTGGTCCTTCACCTTGTTTCCGGGCTTGCCTTCCGTGACCATGTCCCGGCTGAACTCGCTCGCGAGAACAATGAGGGTTCGGTCCAGCAGTCCACGCTCCTCCAGGTCCCGCACCAGTTGGGCAATCGGGGCATCAATCTGGCGCTTGAGCTCCACCAGCCGGGAGTGCCCGTTATCGTGCGTGTCCCAGTTCAGGAACGGGATGTATTCGGTGGTGACCTCGATGTAGCGGGCGCCCGCCTCCGTCAGCCGGCGGGCCAGCAGGCAGCCCTGACCAAAGCGCCCGGTATTGTAGATATCGAATGACTTCTTCGGCTCCAGGGAGAGATCGAACGCCTTTGAAGCGGGCGAGCTCAGGAGACGGTAGGCGTTGTCCAGTGAGCGAATCAGCGATTCCTTCTGATAGTCGCTTCCGTACTGCGCCACCGGGCTCTGGCGGACGAGCGCGCGGTAGAACTTTTCCCGGTTCTCGAACCGGCCCGGGCTCATTCCCTTCGGCGGCCGGACGGCTTCGACGGCCTGGTCCGGATAGGGGAGGTTGAACGGGCCGTATTCACTGCCGAGGAAGCCGGCCGTGGTAAACGCCTTCAACTCTTCACCCTCGCCCAGGTCGAACCGCTGGCCGATGTTGATGAAGGCGGGCACGGCTTCGTTCCGCGGGCCGAGAGTCCGCGCGATCACCGCGCCAAGATGCGGGCACGCCACCGTCTGCGGCGGCGCATAGCCCGTGTGCCAGTAGAACTGGTGCCGGGAGTGGAGGATAAAGCCGAGGTCCGGCCCGGTGTACGTCCGGATCAGCGAACCACGGTCCATCACCGCGCCGATCTTCTCCAGGCCCTCGGAGAAGCGGATGCCATCCACGGCCGTGGGAACCGAGGGGAAAGTGCTGAGGACCGCGCTCGACGGGGTGCCCGACGCGTATGGCGTGTACCGCTTCGGGTCGAACGTCTCCGTATGCGCCATGCCGCCGCCCATCCAGAGCACGATCACGGTATCGGCGGTTGCCTTGGCTCGGGCGGCGGCATGCTCCTCGTCCGCCAGCAGGCGGCGCGCGGGACCGGCTCCCAGGGCGGAGAGTGTGGCGGCACCGGCGGTCTTCAGGAAATCACGGCGGTTGTTCTGCATCTCAGTTCACCAGGAACCCGAAAGGGACACGGAGTTGCGCGGAATTGGAGCGGTACGGAAAGGACGCCGGGCCGCCCGGTGGGACCTCGCCTACCGGTGGAACTCCCCATTCCCACTCGACGTTGATCGCTGCCCAGCGGATGGATCTACATGGTAGGTCCGCGGCGCAGTTCGCGCAATACGTTACTTTCTCCAGGCGCGTGCGGCTTCCGTCGCTGCGCCGGATGGTCCGCTGCGGCGTGCGCCGGGGCAGCCGATCTATCGAAGGGGACGATCAATAGATGAGCTGGAATTCCGGGAGCATCGCGAGCGCCCAGAGGAGGTCCTCCACCCCCTCGCGCCGCACGGGTGAGCCGACCATCTGCAGGGCCGCCTGCCGCTCGGCCGGGGACGGGCGCCGACATAGCGCCTGCTCGTAGAGCCGATCGACCAGCGTCTCCGCCGGCAATCCCGCCGCCGTCCAGCGCGCCGCACCCTGCGAGAGGCGACCGGCGAGGGTGCCGCCGTTGGTCAGCTCCAGGGCCTGGAGCGTGGTCGCCACGGTGGAGCGCTGCGTGACGAGCTGCTCCCGGTTCGGACGGCCCAGCGCGCGGGTGAGTGGGTCGGATAGCGCCAGCGCCGCCCGCGCCTCGATCATGGAGCGGTCGCCGGTCACGACGAACAGCGCGACCGAGGTGGGGGAATTCGGCATCTCCACGGCACCCGTATCCGGTCCGGCCTTGGCGCGGAAGCGGGTAACGCCCGGCGGGAGCAAGTAGGTGATCACGGAATTCGCGTGCGTGCCGATTCCATCCGCATAGGTGGTGCCGTCCAGGCGAAGCGGCTTCTCCACGATGCTTTTCCCGATCTGGATCTGTCCGTAGCCGACCGTGGCGGAATGCCAGCGGAGCCGGGTCAGCGGGATCTCTCCGTCAGGGCCGACGAGCCTGGGCTCGACCCAGTCCACCCAGTCCGAGCTCGCGTTGTCGCCGCCGTCCGTGGCGACGAGCTGCAGGACCTGCGCGCCGGTGAGGTCCACATCGATGTCGCGGGCGCCGGAGCGCATCAATCCGCTGTCGAAGCGGATCCGAGCGTTCTTACCCTCCGGCAGCGACGGTTTCCCTTTTACAATGCTGAACTGGCTGGCGGGTCGTGACCAGACCCCGGTCAGCTCGGACATCCCGTCGGCGAACTGCTCGGCGGACATCCGCTTGACGACCGGACCGGCAAATGTGAATTCCTTGACCGACTCCGTTGGGAGAGCGACAGACCGCAGCGCATACGCGCGCGACGTGACGATGGTCTCAATCAGGCGCTTCACGTCGTACCCGTGGTCCTGGAAGTCCGCCGCCAGCCAGTCCAGCAGATCCGGGCTCCACGGCCGGTTGTCCATCTCGTCCTGCGGCTCAACGAGGCCCCGGCCCATCAGCCGGCCCCAGATGCGGTTCACCAGCGTTCGTGACAGCCGGCCGTTTTCCCGGCTGGTGAGCAGACCGGCGAGCTGCTCCATCCGCCGCTCCCGCGGAGCCGTCCCGTCGATCCCGCCGAGCTGCGGATAGAGGAACTTGATGGGTGCGACGGTTCCCTGCGGCTTGTCGCAGCGGACCATCTCCAGCGCCCGCTCCGCGTAGATCCCCGCCATCCCGTACGAGTCGGCCAGCTTCCAGGTGCTCACGAAGCTGTCATGGCAGGAGGCGCACTTCAGGTTGACCCCCATGAAGACCTGCGAGATGTTCTGCGCGGCCTGCATCTGCGGGGTCTGGCTGGCGTTCACGACCCCTCGCCATACGATGCCTTTTACGAAGCCGGCGGATTCCGGAGTCGGGTTCACGAGCTCCCGGACGAACTGGTCGTACGGCTTGTTGTCCGCCAGCGAGCGGTAGAGCCAGCCGGTGATCTGGGTCCGGCCGCCGTCGATGTAGCCGGTGCCGGCGTAGTCGTTGCGGAGGAGGTCGTTCCAGAAGGAGAGCCAGTGCTCCGTGTACCGGACCCGGTCTCCGAGGAGCGCCGCGGCGAGCTTTTCGCGGCGGTCCGCACGACGGTCGGCGAGGAACGCCTGCAGCTCGCGGTTCGAGGGGAGCAGGCCGATGACATCCAGGTAGAGCCGCCGGGCAAAGATCCGGTCGCTCACGGGCACGCCGGGCGTGACCTTGTGGGCACGGTAGTACGGCTGGAGGAGCCGGTCGATCGGGTTTGTGACCCCGAGCGCCGGGCTCGCCGGAGGCAGGACGGGGCGCCGCGGCGCGAGGAGGGGCTTCCATGCTTCCGCGCCGCCCGCGTTTCCAAAGGAGACACCCTGATCGATCCACTCTTTGAGAAGCTGGATCTCCGCGGCCGTCAGGCGCGGTCCCTTCGCCGGCATGATCTTGCCGGGCACCTGGCCGGAGACAAGGCGAATCAGGTAGCTTTCCGATCCCTTACCCGGAATGACCGCGGGATGAGTCTGTCCGCCGGTGATGAGGGCCTCCCGGTTATCGACCTGGAAGCTTCCCAGCCGGGTGCCGTTGCCGTGGCATGCGCCGCAGCGCCGGGTCAGGAGCGGCTGGATCTGGGTCTCATACGAGATCCGGCCGGTACCGGGCTTTGCCGCTCCCGGCCCCGCCGCGGCGTCGGGCCGCGCCGGCGCTGAAAGCGCGGCGCCCATCGCGAGCAGCAGTAGCCCCCCGAGGCCGGCTCCCGCCCCGAGCCGCCCGCGCCGTCCAACCTGTTCCGAATACCGCACCGCGTTGTCCTTCCCGAGTCTCCGTGTACTCCTCTCTTCAGATACCAGCTTCGGGCGGCGGATGCCTCCATATTCCGGCCTTGTGCCGGCGGCTGCCCGGTCGTGTGGGCTGCGCCGAGCGCTGGGCAGCGGCCGCTCCTGTTCCGATCGCAGCCATTGCTACGGCGGCAGGACGAGCGCCGCGGAGGACGCGCGCGCCGAAGGGGAAGGGCTGCCTCCGCGGGAAAAGAACCGGCCGGACATCCGTAGGAACGGCCCCGACCCCTGTCGAACAGGCATACGCGCTCCGGGGAGGACCGCTTACCCATAGCGCGGCCGGCCACCGTCGGATCGCCTGGGCTGTTATGACTGGTTTGCGCACCGCTGTTCCGTATCTGATCGCCGCGCTGACCCTCGGCGTCTTCTGTTTCGAGTTTTCGCAACCACAGCAAGATTGGGGCCGCGCGATCGAGCGCGTGGTCTTTATCTGGCTCGGATTCGGGACGGCGATGGCCCCGGCGGCCGCTGAGCGCATGGGCGGATCGAAGGTGGGGAAAAAGCGGGGGACCCGCCGCCGCCGGCGCCGCTCGCGGCCCGCCGTGGAGGCCGAGCTGTCGGACGACGAGGGCGAAGAGTGACCCTCGGCCGGCAGCGGCCGACAGCGGTTGACGGTCAACCGGCCTGGTGAGATAATGACCCGGCACGGCCCGAAGCCCTCCCAGGGTGCGGGCCGTTTGCGCATGTAGGGTGGGCATGGCAGCCCGCCCCCTAACATTGCGGCAGCGTATGCAGCATTCCGTCCTGGTCATCGGCAGTGGTGTCGCGGGTCTTACCTCCGCGCTGAAGCTCGCGGACTTCGCCGCGGTCACGCTGATCACCAAAAAAGAAGATCGCGAGTCGAACACCAACTACGCGCAGGGTGGCATTGCGGCCGTGAGCGCGGCGGATGATACGCCCGCGCTCCACATCCAGGACACCGAGGTTGCGGGGGCCGGCCTCTGTCACCACGGCGCCGTGGAGCAGATGGTCCTGGAGGGTCCAGCGCGCGTGCGCGAGCTGATCCAGTGGGGCGCACAGTTCACGGAGGAGCTGGATCCGGAGCGGAAGCCGCGCCTGAGCCTCGGCCGCGAAGGGGGCCATTCCCGAAATCGGATCGTCCATGCCAAGGACCTGACCGGACGGGAGGTGGAGCGCACGCTGATCGCCGCCGTGCAGCTCCATCCGAACATCCGGATCTTCCAGCATCACGCTGCCGTCGACCTGGTGGTGGAGGAGCGGGACGGACGGCGGACGGTAACGGGTGCTACGGTGCTCGACGTCCGGCACGAGCGGCTGGAACTGCTCCGCGCCGACGCGGTGGTACTGGCGACGGGCGGCGCAGGCCAGGTGTACCTCCACACGACCAACCCCTCGA
The DNA here is from genome assembly GCA_964416225.1 of uncultured bacterium. GTDB lineage: Bacteria > Armatimonadota > SYMT01 > SYMT01 > SYMT01 > CAYQDT01. The sequence goes on along the minus strand of CAYQDT010000115.1, from coordinate 1,575 downwards.
TCGCCACGGGTGACGGGGTGGCGATGGCATTCCGGGCGGGAGCGCGCGTCGCGAACATGGAGTTCATCCAGTTCCATCCCACCACGCTCTACCACCCGGATGCGAAGTCGTTCCTGATTTCGGAAGCGGTGCGCGGCGAAGGCGGGATCCTCAAGCTGCGGGACCTCACTCCCTTCATGGATGCCTATCACCCGCTGGCGTCCCTGGCGCCCCGAGATGTGGTGGCGCGCGCCATCGACCAGGAGCTGAAGCGCACCGGTGACGATTTCGTCTACCTCGACATCACCCATCTGGATCCCGCGTCCGTCCGGGCGCGGTTTCCCGCCATTTACGAGCGCTGCCTCCGGTTCGGGCTGGACATCACCCGGGAGCCGATCCCGGTGGTTCCCGCCGCGCACTATAGCTGCGGCGGGGTGATCACCGACCTCCAGGCCCGCACCTCGCTGGACCGGCTGTACGCGGTAGGGGAAGTCGCCTGCACGGGCGTCCACGGCGCCAACCGGCTCGCGAGCAACAGCCTGCTCGAGGCGCTGGTTTTCGCGGACCACGCCGCTCGCGACATTCGCCGTCTCCTCGAGCGAGAGGGGGGGCTTCCGGCGGCCGGAGAGCCGGCCGCGATGGAGACGGGGCGAACGGACGTCTCGCCCGAGTTCCTGGCGCAGCTGCGGCTCCTGGTGCAGACTCTCATGTGGACGCACGTAGGGATCGTCCGCTCCAACCACCGGCTGAAGCAGGCGCTGCGGGAGGTGGAGATTCTCGATCACGCGGTCCGCCAGCTCTTTGCGGGAAGCAAGGTGACGCCGGAGTTGCTGGAGCTGCGGAACATCACGCTGGTGGGGTGGTTGATCATTCGCTGCGCGCTTCAGCGGCGAGAGAGCCGCGGATTGCATTACAACGTCGACTACCCCGAGCGAGACGACGTGCAGTGCCTCCACGACACGATCCCGGATCCTCCCGTCCCGCACCCCGATGCATGAGCCGGAGAGGCCGCGGCGCTTATCACCGCCGCCGCGCGTCCCTCGCGCTTTCGGAACGAGCGGCTGCTCTATGAACAGGTCTCGTCTACTCCTTCTCACGCTGCTGCCGGCGGCGCTTCCCGCCCCGGCGCACGCCGCCGAGCTCCGGGTGCGCCTCTCCCGCTCCGTGACCGGCCGGTATGAGTCGGTGGGGGTGCGGGTGCTCGATCCGCTCCGGGGTCTCGACGTGCGGCCAGGTCCCCTCGCGCTGACGATGGCGGATGCCGCGGATCGCCGCCAGACCTTCTTCCTGGAGCCCACCGGCCGGCCGGGAGAGTGGTACGGGCGCTTCACCCCGTTCGGTGTCGGCCGCTACACGGGAACGGTGGTGGTGGAGCGAGCCGGATCTCGGGATATCGGCCTGGTGCCGGTGGTCCGGGTCCGGCCGACGCGTCATCCCGGCTTCCTCCGGCTCCATCCCTCGAGCGGCCGTCTCCTGCGCTGGAGCAACGCGGGGGGCTTCTTCCCGGTGGGAGTACGGCTGAGCCCGGACGATCTCCACGCAGTGATCGATTGGCGAGCGGAGCTGGCCCGCCTGCGCGCCCGGGGGATCAACTAC
>CAYQDT010000114.1:0-8368 GCA_964416225.1 uncultured bacterium | reverse complement strand
TCACCGTTTGAGGTTCCGGACCACCACGCGCTCGGCGACTTCGAAGGGCAGGGCCTCGGCGAGCTTGCGGGTGTACTGGACGACGCCGAGGTTCACCACGGCCATGTCGCGGGTGGTGTAGCTGACGCGGACCACGTCGGTCGGCTGGTTGGTCTGGAACTTGTACCGGATCAACATCCGCACGTTATTCGGGTTCGCCTGCAGCGCGGAAGCCCAGTTCGCGACCGCTTCCGTCGAGAAGATGATCTTCCCGGTGCGGTAGTTGATCGTGTAGTCGTAGAGGCCGAGGTCGTTCGGCGCCACGTTCGGGTCGCCGCCGGTGATGCTGAACCCCGCCCGGTGGAACGGCTGCCGCTCCGGAGTGGGACCGGCGGTGCGGTCCTCGAGCTGGATCACCTCGGACCCGGGTACCACCATCAGCGTGGGCGCGTAGCGGGCCGACGCCTGCGCGGCGCCGAAGCTGGCCGGCATCCCGTTCGCATCGGTCGCGGTGTCCCCGGCGAGCTGCACGCTGATGTTCAGGGGATCGGCGGCGTCCAGCGAAGCCTGCCACTCTTCCGGGCTGTCCGTCGCCTGGGCGGGCGTTCCGCGCCGGGTGATGGAGAAAAGCACCTTTCCGGCCACGGAGTCGTAGGTCACCAGGCGGGTGCGCGGGTTCGTGCTGCTCTGCGGGAGCTGCGAGTCGAAGATCGGCACCGTGCCGGCGGGCTGCCGCTCCAGCACCTGGATGTGCGGGCTGAAGAGGCCCTCGCCCGGGTTGCTCGCGGGAACCGCGCTCGGCAGCGTCAGCGCATCCGGCAGGACGGTGCTGCCGTCGTCGTAGATCGGCCCGTTTGCCGCGAGCTGGTGGATGGAGAGCCAGTGGCCGTTGTCCGTCACGTACTCCGGCGCGGGAAGGGTTCCCGGCTGGATGCTCCCCTGCAGGGAGTAGAGGCCGGGCGCCTGGTTCGGCTGGGCCACCTCGTTCCCGATCGGCGCGGCGCTGAAGGTACAGAGGCTGTGCGGGACCTGCTTGCCGCCGGTATCCACCCACTTCACCACGTCCGCCGCGTCGGTGGCCATGACCCGCTGCGCGCGGTCCGCCCACCACTTCCACTCCGGCTGGGTGAGGGTGTTGTTCGGGTTGCTCGGGTCCGTACCCGTCACGCTCCGCGTGCTGTAGAAGAAGGTCGGATCGGGCACGCCGTTCTGATCGACGATGGCCCCGTCCTTCCACATGCCCTGGAAGGCCTTATCGAACAGGTTCTTCGGGTCCATGTCGAACTCGGCCCGGTAGAGCACGTACGTGTTCAGCCGGCTGGAGTTCGCGGCGAGGAAGCTGTTGCCGAACAGCAGCGGGTTCTGGTAGACGGGGCGCCCCTGCGAATCCCGCCAGACCGGCTCCCCGTCCGGGTTGTTCGGGTCCGCGTTGGCGCTGGAAAGGGCCACGAAGTACAGCGTGATCCGGGTGTCCGGCCGCAGCGGCGACGTCGGCCGCAGCTCCACCGGCGAGCCGGGATGGCGCGGGCACTCGGAGAGAGCGATCAGGTCCGGCCGGACATTCCCGAACTTCGTCTGGATGTCGTCCTGGGAGACGAAGTGGTCGCCCTGCGTGCAGTAATACTGCTGCCGGGGCAGCCGGAAGGCGATCATCCCGCTGCGGAGCAGGTACGGCTCCGGCACCGCGTTGGCGGCGGGCTGCCACTTGTTCCGGTTGTTCTGGGTCCAGGCGTTGTAGCCCCAGACCTGAATGTCCTGGGGCGGGTAGACGTCCATCGCGTTCCCGAGGTCCCGCGTCACCCGCCGAAGGGCCGCCCGCACGTTATCCTGGCCGCTCACCATCGCGTTCCCGCGGGAGGAGAGCTCCAGGCTGCGCGTGAGCGGAATGAAGAGCACCGTCATCAGGAGCGCGGTGATCGCAATCACGACGAGCATCTCGATGAGGGTGAAGCCCCGTCGGAACCCGAGACCCGGGATCGGGCGCGGCGCGGTGGAGCGCGAGTGATCCAGGCTTCGCCTGACTGTCTTGGCCCGTGTCATTTGAATTTCCGCCCCTTCAGATCACTCTCAACGAGATCGCCGTGCGCTCTGCCGGACCCCGATCTCTTCGGACTGTGTTATCGCCGCCATCCCCGTTCCACTCGTGGTCCGAGACCCTACTGCGACTGCTCCCGGCTCAGCATCGTGGAGCGCACCCGCCGCCGCCACTGTTTGGACTCGCGCCAGGTGACCAGCGTCTGGAAGGAGCTGCCCCGCACCCCGGTGACCTGCACGGAGTTCGGGTTGAAATCGCCGGTGATGTCCAGTCCCGGTGAGAGGCGGATCCAGGCATACCCCGGATTGCCCGGCGGCTCACCCGGAACTCCCGGAACCTCCACCCGGTGAACTTCCCCGCTCTCGTGGTGCGGCACACCGCTGTTGCTGGTCCAGTTGTAGTCGACGGACAGGACCTTATCGGCCGAGACGAGGGGGAAGAGGAGGTACCCGCCGGTCGACGGGAGGAAGTCCTGCCCCCGGAACGGGGCGCTGCCCAGGTTCGCCGCCGTCGGCTGGCTCAGGTAGCCGGACCACGCCTTGACCGGGGTCACGGCGAACTCATTCAGCGTGCGATAGAAGATGCGGACGTGCCGGCCCGCCGGGCTCATCGCCACCGCCCCACCGGCTGCGCCGACCGGAGGCAGGTTCCACTGCGCGTTCGGGTTCAGATGAATGATCCCGTTGCGGTAGTCGATGGTCCCATTCCCCGCCACAAGATCCGGCTGCAGGCTGTCACTGCCGATCCAGAGGCCGGTGTCCAGGTCCACGATCAACAGGTCCAGGGTGTTGGTGCCCTTCCGCGCGGAGGTATCCGGGTAATAGCGGATCAGGCCGGCATAGGTGAACGCCGGGTTTCCGGCGGCATCGAAGTTGACCGTATCTTCCGTCTCGCCGAGCTGCTTGATACTGCCCGTGGAGAGCTTGAAGGAGTAGTACGGCGACGCGCCGTTGTTCGGATCCACCACTTCGGTGGGGAGCACCAGATCCTGGCGGAGGATCTGCCAGTCATCCACGTCGTAGTCGACCTTCGCCGTGATCCCGCGCCCCTGCTGCTGCGGCAGCGGGAGCGTGGACAGCGCCGGCTTGAAGCCGATGAGGCCCGTCGCGGTGTCGTAGACCTTGAATTCGTAGGGGTCCGCGTCCTGGCTGAACGGCTGGCTGTTCGGCAGACCCAGAAAGCCCCGGACCACCACGTCGGAGCCCGGCTCCATGTTCGGCTGGAGGTCGAACGTCCACCCCGGCCGGGTCCAGTCCGGAGTTACCGGGTCCCAGCCCGGATCGTTGGAAACCTGCGCGAGGAGCGGCTGGCCTCCCGGCGGTGTTCGAAGCGTGGTATTCGGATCCGGGTGATACTGGAAGTCGACGATCAGCCGCCGGTCCCACGCCTGCTTGGCCCCAATCGCCTGCTTGTCGAAGTAGGCGAGGTACAGCTTCCCTTGCTCGTAGTTGATCCCGTAGCCGAAGTCGCCGAGCGCGCGAAGCTGCAGCCAGTTCTCCTGCGTGGGCGGGTCCTGGAAGACGACGCGCTGCATCGGCGTGGCGCTGCGGGCACTCACGCCCAGGGAGGCAGGAAGCATCGCCGCGGCCGAGTAGATCGGTCCGTAGAGGACCGCGTAGATGGACGCCTGCTCGTTCACGCCGCCGACGCTCATCGCGGTGGGCGGCGACACCTTGACCTGCTCGCCGATGACGCGGCGCGTCAGGTTGCCGAGCGAGAAGCGGGGATCCTGCACTGGGACCTGCTTGCCGTCCTCGTCCTGCGCCGTCAGGGTCCCGTACTGCCGGGTCCCCAGGTAGCTGTCCGGCTGGATGTTCGTGAGGATGTTGCCGGCGTTGTCGATCCCGACGATGGCGTCCGGCAGGTTCTCCCGGAGCTTCCGGGCATACTCCTCGTTCTTGGTCGCCAGGGTGTCGGCGAGGAGGATATCGCCCGTGGCGTTGATACTCGCGAAGCCCTGCGGAAAGAGCCGGATGATTGCGAAGATGCCGATGGTCAGCAGCGCCAGGACGATCAGGATCTCGACCAGCGACATCCCCCGGCGCCGTCGTCCGGCCTTCGCCGCGCCTCGCCCGCCCCAGGTTGGATACACTTCAGCCCGCGCCATCGGGTTTCCCCCCGGCAGTCGCCTTCCGGCTTCCGCCCGGCCGGGACGCCCGCGCGCCGGCTTCAGCCCGGCGTGTGCGGCGTCCCATTCCTCTGCCATTCGCTTCCCCATCCGTACCGCGGACGGGGTTGGTTACTTGCTCGGCTTCTGCAGCCACGGTCCGCTGGTAGCGGTCCACGGGTTGCTGTTGATCATCGCCTGAGCGGGAATTGCCTTTACGTTGCCACCCAGGAAGGCCACGAGATACATCCCCCCCTGCGCCGGCTTATCGACGGCGGTGAGGCCCGCGTGGTAGCCACACCAGGTCACCACGGTGCTGTCCGGGGGCTCGCGCCACACGAGTTGGCGCTGGCTCTCGCTGGAGAGCAGCGTCCCGGGGGCCGTCCACTTCTTCGTGTAGTGCAGCTCCTGCGCTCCGCCCGCGGCGTTCGGAATGTACTGGAAGTCGTAGCTGCTGAACTCCGGCGTACCCCAGCAGGTCTGCGCTCCCTGGCTGCGATTCGTCGCGTAGACCAGCTTGTTCCGTCCCGCCTCGGAGAGCTTCACCGCGGCGTCCGGGCAGACGAACACATCCTCGGACTTCACATACTCCGGAAAGAGCCCCTTCCGCACCAGGCCGGCGGGATAGGCCGTGCAGCCCGCGGCTCCGCTGTACTGCCCGCCGTACAGCGTCTCCGGATAGGCGTGCCAGTCATCCTTGTAGACCTTCAGCGCCTGCACGATCTGGTGCATGTTGCTCATGCACGAGGATTTGCGCGCGCTCTCCCGCACCTGGTTGAACACGGGGAACAGCAGCCCGGCCAGGATGGCAATGATAGCAATGACCGTGAGCAGTTCAAGCAAAGTGAAGCCGCGCCGGCTCGGACGCGGTTTCGGACGACGGGGGCTCATCGAGGTTCCTCCGTGGATGGGGTTCTGTTGGAAGACGAACGGCCGGGCACGATTGTTCCTTATCAGGCGGTCTTGACCGCAGCCTTCGCAAGCACCGGACATGATCTCTGCCGGGTTTCGGCAATATTCTCGCAACACCCGGCCCGCATGCCGGCCTGCATCCGGGCGTAATCCTGCACTCCCGCGGCTCGTGGAGGGTCCCGTTGCGCCACCCGCTCTCCATTGCGCGGAAGAGGAGCTCGGAATCTTGCTCGAATCGGAAGGCGCCGGCCCGGCTACGAGGAGCCGCCGGGAGGCGCCTGGCGCCCGCTTCAATCCCACGGCAGCCCGGTGATGTTCAGGCCTAAAATCTGCGCCGCATACCATTCCACAATCGGGCGGCCGAAGAGCATGGCGAGAAACGTCCCCGCCACCAGGTAGGGGCCGAAGGGAATGAAGCGCGGACCGGGATCGCCCTCGAACAGCGCGTCCATCGCCGGGAGCCATTCCTGATCACCGCGCACCCACTGCCGCACCCCGAAAACGATCAGCCCGGCCGCGGCCCCACCGAGCGCCAGCCCGAGGGCGATTCCGGGCCACACTGCCCGCGCCGCCGCCGCTGCCCCGGCCCAGAGCGCCGCCGCACCCAGCCAGGTTCCCGCCACCGTCCAGAGCCGGCCCCACCGGCTGCTTGGGGGAAGCGGCGGAACGCTCGCGACCGTCCCCTCTTCGGTGCCGCCGCCGGCGTCCAGCGCGCCGCGGTGCCCGGTGAGCAGGTCCGGAAGCTCCCCCGGGCCTTCCTCTGTTCCTTCAGCGGCGGTCAGAGTCCTCTCGCCGGCGTTCGGCGCCGCGGCTGCCGCGGGTTCGGGAGCCCGCGCGGCCAGCCAGATTCCCGCCACGCCGCCCAGCGCCCCCAGTGTCACGGAGAGGAGGAACGCCACCAGGACCAGCGGCCATGGGATGAGGAACGCTCCCATCGCGCCGAGCAGCAGCGAATCGCCCGCGCCCATGGCCTCCCGGCCCAGCGCCGCGGTCGCGAGGGCCGCGAACTGCCAGAGCGCCCAGAAGGCGAGCAGCGCTCCTAGAATCGAGAGCGGAAGCGGCACGCTCCACTGCAGGCCCGGCACCTCCAGCCAGAGCGGGCGCAGTCCACGCCAGATGAGGTAGCCGTCCTTCGCCACGGCCACCACGAACGCGAACAGGACCACGCTGTCCGGAATCTGGTAGTGCTCCAGGTCGATGAAGAAAATGGTGATCAGGGCCGCCGCGAACAGCATCGCCGCCACCGCGGAGACGATGCGGTCCGGCTCACTCAGCGAGGGAGCGCCATATACCCCGTACCGGAAGTAGCAGCCGGTAAAGACCAGCGCCGTGAACAGCTCAACCCAGAAGTAGCGCCAGGAGAACGGCGTCCCGCAGTACCGGCAGCGGGAGCGGTACCACGCCTGGCTGAGCAGCGGAATCATGTCCGGCAGGAAGGCCAGGCGATGGTGGCAGTGGGGACAGTGGGAAGGAGGATGCGCGAGCGACTCGTCCCGCGGCATGCGCCAGACGCAGACGTTCAGGAAGCTACCGGCGCACGCTCCGAACACGAAGGCACAGAACGCCCAGTACCAGGTCCAGAAGTCGAATGGCATTGCAGAGGCCTAAAATCGGTGCCGTTCCCACCCCATCCGGCGGGGCGAGGGAGCGGGTAGTGCGAGGCAGGCTGCGGGATTGCGCTCGGGGCCTCAGAACCTATTCGGCAACCACCGCGTGAATCTCGAATCGGACTGCGCGCCGGGGGAAGAACACGCACCCGTGCGGACGGGGCGGAAAGCCTCGGAAGGCTCGCCGCCCCGATCACCCTCAGCCGGATCTCGCCCCCGGATCGCCCGGCGTCGCCGGGAACAAGCGGGTCCGAACCCCTAGTCTTTTCCGGAGCCCTTGTCGTCGCCGCCGCCGGAGAGGCCCTGGATCATCGCCACCATCGGCATGAACATCGCCACGACGATGAAGCCGACGCAGGTGCCGAGGAAGACGATCATGATCGGCTCGATCGCGGCGGTGAGCTGGTCGAGCGCGGCGTCGACTTCCGATTCGTAGAAGTCCGCCACTTTCCCGAGCATGGCGTCCAGCGCGCCGGATTCTTCGCCGATGCTGATCATCTGCACGACCATGGGCGGGAACAGCTTGCTCTTCTTGAGCGGATCTCCGATGCGGTCCCCTTCCCGGATCCGGGCGCGGCAGTGCATGATCGCGTCCGCCAGGATGTCGTTGTCCACGGTGCCGGCCACGGTCTCCAGCGCCTGCAGGATCGGTACGCCGGAGGTAAGCAGGGTGCCCAGGGTCCGGGCGAACCGCGCGATGGCGATCTTGTGGTTGAGGTTGCCGAAAACGGGCGCCTTCAGCTTGAAGCGATCATACAACCGCTTGCCGAACTTGGTGCGCACGAAGGCTTTGAAGCCGACGACGAGCAGGAAGACCACGACGGCCGTCGTCAACTGGCGCATCGGGAAGCCCATGATCAGGAAGTCGCTGAAGTTCTTCAGGATCTGGGTCATCAGCGGGAAGCTGTCCTCCTTCAGGCCCAGGTCCTTGAACAGCTTGAAGAAGGTCGGCACCACGAAGGTGCAGAGCCCCAGCACGATGATGAGCGCGACCACCATCACGAGCACCGGGTAGGTCATGGCGGACTTCACCTTCCGGCGAAGCTCCACGTCCTTCTCCAGGAAGTGCGCGAGCCGCTGCAGGGTCTCTTCCAGCACGCCGCCAACCTCTCCGGCGCGGATCAGACCGATGAAGAGGTTGTTGAAGACCCGCGGGTACTTGCTCATCGCCTTCGAGAGCGAGTTACCGGCTTCCACTTCCGAAGTGATGTCGGCCGTGATCCGCTTGAGGCGGGTGCTGCTTGCCTGCTCCTGAAGAACCGAGAGGCAGCGGACCAGCGAGACGCCCGCGTCCACCATCGTGGAGAACTGCCGGCAGAAAACGGAGAGCTCGGCCAGCTTCACGCTGCCGCGGATGGGACCCTGCCGGGCGCGCCCCGCCTTGGATGCCGCACGCGTCTGCTTGATCTTGGCGACGGTGTAGCCTTGCTCGCGAAGCTGGCGCGCCAGCACGCTCTGGCTCTCCGCCTCTTTCACCAGTGTGGTGGTCTTACCGCCGTTGTCGCGTACCGTGGCCTGGAAGGTGGGCATCGCGTTCTCCTGGATCCAATGTTGGGGTACTGGGTTTTAGGCGCCGGAGCGAGCGGGATGGTTCCCTGCCCTGTCGAGCGCCGGGTGTCGGCGTCCGGCGCCGGGCGGCCGAGACGAAAGCCGGGAACCCGCTCGCCCGGCATCCGCACGCTCTACCATCCGCACCGGCCCTACACCGGCACTAGCGTCCCTGGGCGC
>CAYQDT010000113.1:0-8376 GCA_964416225.1 uncultured bacterium | reverse complement strand
GCCCGTACCGGATGCGCAGCGACCCATCCTGATACGACGCTCCCAGCATCGGCCGCCGCTGGATAGCCAGCGGGAGGGGGATGATCCGCCGTTGGTTCTCCACCTGCAGCACCAGCCCCGGCTGCCCGGAAAAGAGCCGGAAGCTCTCTTTCCGGAGAAACGGCAAGCGCAGCCGGAGTTCCGCGCCGTTCGCCCCTTCGGACCACTGCACGGGCGGCTCACAGGACCACCGCTCGGACGGGTCCCGCTCACCGTAAACCGTCCGCCCAAAACGCTCCAGGGCCTCCCGGCCGAGGACCTCGTCCGCCTCCAGGCCGGCCAGGAGGACCGGCACGTCCCCGAAGGCGGAGCGGGCCTCCGCGAGGACCGCGTTCTGACGCTCGAGGTACGGGGCGAAGAATGGAGAGCCATGACCTTCCGGGAGGAGCTTGTTGATGACCACTGCGTCCACGTTCATCCCCAGCAGGGAGGTCCAGGTAAACGCTCGCCGGGTCTCCGCGAGCCCGACCCGCTCCGGGGTGGTGATGAGACGCACCGAGACGTGCTCGGGATCCATCAGCGTGGCGCTGGCCTGCCGCACGCGGAGGTACCACTGCTCCATCTCGGCGAGCACCTCCTCCGAGGGCATCGGCCAGTGCATGGCGTCCGCCAGGGGACGCGCCAGGTTCAGCACCCCGCGCTCGAGCGGGCTGTACCGCCCCATCACCCACTGGAGCACGTCCGGCAGGCGGAGAAACTTGAGGAGGTCCCCCGTGGGCGGGGCATCCAGAACCACCACGTCCCAGTCACCGGTATCGACCACCGCCTGGAGGCGCATCAGCCCGAAAACCTCCTCCATACCGGGGAGGATCGCGCACTCTTCCGCCACCACCTCGGTCACGCGAGGGTTGTTGGAGGTCATCGAGCGGAAGAAGTCGATGACGGCGTGCCAGTTGTCGCGCAGCTCTCGGTTCGTGTCCACTTCCAGCGCCGCCAGCCGATCACCGACCGGTGTGGGAACGGCACCGATCGGAACGCCGAAGAGGTCACCCAGGTTATGGGCGCTGTCGATACTCATCACCAGCGCCCGCCGGCCGCGTGCCGCGCAGAGGGCCGCCGTGGAGGCGGCCAACGTGGACTTGCCCACACCCCCTTTTCCCGCAGTGACAATGATCCGCGTACCGGCGGCAGAAGTGCGAGTGGGCATCGGGCGCTCCAAAGGCTGCGCCGGGCGGAGGCGGACCGGGACGGACACTATTCCAGCCCGGCCACGTCCACCTCGAACAGACGAGGCAGATCGTGGGGATCACGGGGCAGGTAGCGGTCGCAGGCTTCCTGGATTAGGTCCAGAACCTGGAGCAGGTTTCCCAGGCGCTCCCGGTAGATGGCAAGGCCGGCACCGTCCTGCGCGCCCTGCGCCTCGGAAAGGAACTGGCGGAGGGAGCGCATCGTCGGATCGAACTCGCGGCGCTTCCGCTCTCGCACCAGGGCATGGCACATCTCCCAGGCGTCCGTGACGCAGCGGAAGTACTCGCGCCGGTCTCCCGTGTAGTGGACGCGGTGGATGAGGCCCCAGTCTTCGAGCGCGCGCAGGTTCATGCTCGCGTTTCCGCGCGAGATCTTGAGGCGCTCCATGATCTCGTCCGCGGGAAGGGGCTCCGGCGTGACGTAGAGGAGCGCGTGGATCTGCCCCATGGTCCGGTTGATTCCCCAGGCGCTCGCCATCTCGCCCCAGTGGAGGACGAAGCGCTCCTGGAGGTCGTCCAGGGTCGCGCCCGCGCCAGTCTTGGAACCGGCGGCGCCGGCTTTCGCCCGGCTCTCTCCCGTCACCAGCGCATCCTTTCCAGCGCGGCTTCAAGCGCGGGCGCCTGGTGCCGGGTATAGACCAGCGCGGCCAGCGGCTCGCCCGGCAGCAGCGCATCCATCAGAGTCGAGAGGCCGAGCCGCACCGGTCCGTCCCGGCGCGCCGGGTCATGCACCCATGCCTGCCGCCCTTCCCCGCCGCTGAGCAGCACGGCGTGCGGCTGGCGGAGTCCGCGCCACTGGGGGTAGAGCCGGCCGAGATCGACGAACAGCACCGGCGGGACACCGGCGCGCAGCGCCGCGCGCAGGTACCGCAGCCACCGCCCTTCCCACCGGAAGACCAACCGGTAGGGACCGGAGGCGAAGCGCCGGGCTACCTGCAGCGTTCCATCCCGGAAGAACTGGAGCTCGTCCGGGAAGTGCGTCGACAGCCCGCAGGCGCCCAGGCGCGCCAGGCCGCGTCCCCGGGCGCCTTCCGGCCCGTCCGCCCCCAGCAGAGCCGTCAGCCGCTCCTGATCCGCCGGGAGCTCGTGATAGGCGAGGAGCATGGCGGCACAGGCCGGGATACTGCTGGATACCCCCGCCTGAACGCGATGGGGCACGCTGAGCCGCACGGGCGGGAGGTAGGCTCCGGCCACGCCCGCCCGCAGGTACGGATCCTCCCAGGCCGCCGGATCACGGCGGAGGCGGATCCACTGCTCGCGCAGCGCCGGGCGGATCTCGAAGCGGGAGTCGGACATCTGGGTGAGTGCGGCACCCCGCCGCCGGGGCACCAGGCATCGAAAGCCGTTAACGAACGCTCTGGAGACGCCGGCCGGGAGTGCTGCGGCCCGCGGCAAGAGCGCCCGGGCCGTTCTTCCCTAAGTATACCGGTACGGGCGCGGCATCGGGGGCCGGTGGCGTCTCCGAGCGCGGCCCCGTTTCAACCCCGCCGCCCGTGCGCAACAACAGCGTGTAGTGGCTGGCGCACGTGAGGGGGCCGGAATGGCGCTACTGGAGCGGGAGCTCTCGGCGGCCGGTGAGGAGCGGGTCCGGGTCGCCGAGACGGACGAAGGGGTGATTCTGCAGCCGGACGGGCCCGAAACGGCGCGGAGCGCCGGGCTCCGCTATGTGACGGACGCGCGGCCGGGCATCCGCCGCGAGCGGACCGAGGAGGGCTTCGACTACTTCACCGCGGCGGGGAAGCGGATCGAAGACGAGCGCACCCTGGGGCGGATCCAGGCACTCGGCATCCCGCCCGCCTGGACCCGGGTGTGGATCTGCCCCCAAGCGAACGGGCACATTCAGGCGACCGGACGCGACGCTAAGGGGCGCAAGCAGTACCGGTATCACGAGCGGTGGCGGGCCGTGCGCGACCGTACGAAATACGACCGGATGCTGGCCTTTGGGGAAGCGCTGCCGACGCTCCGCGCCCGAGTGGAGGAAGACCTCCGGGCGCCGGTTCTCTCCCGCCAGCGCATCCTCGCCACCACGCTGCGGCTCCTGGAAACCACCCTGATCCGGGTCGGTAACGAAGCGTACGCGCGGCAGAACGGCTCCTTCGGGCTGACGACCCTGCACAACGAGCACGTCGACGTTTCGGGAGCGACGGTGCGGTTCCACTTCCGCGGGAAGAGCGGGAAGGAATGGGAGGTCAGCGTGCGGGATCGCCGGCTCGCACAGGTCATCCGCCGGTGCCAGGAATTGCCCGGTCAGGAGCTGTTCGAGTACCGCGGCTCGGACGGCGAGCTGCACGCCGTCTCCTCGTGCGACGTCAATGCCTACATCCGGGAACTGACCGGAATGGATTTCAGCGCCAAGGATTTCCGGACCTGGGCAGGGACCGTACGCGCCTTCTGCGCACTGGCCGACAGCACGGACGTGCAGAGCGAGCGGGAGGCAAAGCACCGCGTGGTGGAAGTGATCAAGGAGGCTGCCCACCGCCTCGGCAACACCCCCGCCGTCTGCCGCCGGTGCTATGTCCATCCGGCGGTGCTGGACGCCTACCTGGACCCGGCAACCCGGCCGCTGTTTTCCGCCTGCCTTGCCGCCGATCACCGTGTGTCCCCGCTGCACCGCGACGAGGCCGGACTCATGTGCCTCTTCCGCCGGTTGAACGCCGCCGCGGAGGGGTGACGCTCCACGCGGCACCCGTAGAAGAAGGGTTCGCGACGAAGGGCGTGTGGACATGGGCCGCCCCCGGCATCGCCCCCGCCGACGTCCCCTCGCGATCAAGCTACCCGATGAGGCGAATGGACTCGGAGGGCTCGCCAACCCGGCGGAGCCCCCGGGTCCGGTCTTGCGGAAACGCCCCTCAGGCCGTCCCGGATGGTCCGGCGACCTGAGTCGCCGGATCCCTCCGCCCGGTTCGGAGTTGCCGGAGCAACAGACGGATGAGAGGTCAACACCCGCCAGGCCTGGTGTACCTGAGTCTTTAGCAGCCGTCGCCGCGGCTTGCAAGAGCTGTTGATCCTACCGAATGGAACTCTTACCGGCGGGCCGCGGATCGCCGACCGGTCCCGCCCCGGCCGGGCAGGGGCCGCCGACCGCAATCCGCGCACCCGCAGCGGGCCGGCAGAGGAGCGCTCCCCGCCCGCGGGTAACACACCACGGGCACTCCGCCCCACACCGTCTCCCGAACTCCAGATGCCGATCCTCACCTTCGAACGACTCCGCTCCCTTGCCGTCGAGATCATCCGCGCACTCGGCGCGCCGGCCGACGAAGCCGAAATGGTCGCGGACGCTCTCGCGCGCGCCAATCTCGCCGGGCATGACTCGCATGGGATCATCCGGGTGGAGCAGTACGCGCGGATGGTCCGCGCCGGCGAGATCGTGCCGGGCGCGCCCGCGGTGGTGCTCCGGGAAGCGCCCTGCACCGCGCTTCTGGACGGCGGATGGAACTTCGGGCCGGTCGTCGCGCGGCGGGCCATGGAGCTGGCCATGCGCAAGGCGCGCGAGTTCGGCACCGGAACCGTAAGCGTGCGCCACTCCAACCACCTCGGCCGGCTGGGGGAGTACCCGCTGATGGCCGCCGCAGAGGGGCTGCTCGCCCTGGCGACGGTGAACAACCACGGCCGCGGAAGCATGGTCGCGCCGTTTGGCGGGACGGATGCCCGCCTCGCCACGAACCCCATCGCATTTGCCTGCCCGGGTCCGGACCGCCCGGTTCTCGTGGATATCACCACCAGCGTCGTCGCGGAGGGGAAGGTCCGGCTGCTGAAGAACGCCGGCAAACCGGCTCCGGAAGGATGGCTGGTGGACGCGCACGGCCGACCAACCACGGACCCGAACCATCTCTATGGGGAGCAGCGAGGCGCTCTCTTGCCGTTCGGCGGTCCGGTAGCACATAAAGGGTATGCGCTGGGGGTGATGGTAGACATCCTGTCGGGCGCGCTCTCCGGTGCCGGCTGCAGCCAGAGCGCCACCTGCCGGATCGGAAACGCAATGTTCTTCAACGTGGTGGACATCTCCAAGTTCCTGCCGCTCGAGGAATTCGTGGCGCAGGTGACGACGCTGCGGGAGTATCTCCAGGGCTCGCCGCCGGCGCCGGGATTTGACCGCGTGGTGCTGCCGGGGGAGCCGGAACTCCGTGCGGAGCAGCGCCGCCGGCAGGAGGGAATCCCGATCGATCCGGAGACCTGGCGGCAGTTCCGCGCCTGCGCGGAGGAGCTCGGTGTTGCGGTGACCGAGCACGGCGCCTGATCGAACCGCGCGGGGCGCAGAGCCCGGCATTGAAGGCGGCGCCCGCTCCTTTCGGAGCCGGGAGCCGCGGTTATGGAGAAGCGAACATGGTGGAGCACCTGGTACTTTTCAAGCTCGCGCCGGAAACCACGGCTGAGCAGAAACAGCAGATGATCAGCGGCCTGAAGGCGCTGAAAGAGCAGATTCCGGGGATCATCCAGATCACCGCCGGAGAGAACTTCAGCAGCCGGAGCCAGGGCTTTGACCTGGGACTGACCGTCCGCTTCCAGGACCGCGCGGCACTGGAGCAGTATCTGCCGCATCCGGCGCACCGGGGCTGCGTGGACACCTTCATCACGCCGTTCAAGCAGGATGTGATCGTGGTGGACTACGAGATCGGATGACGGGCGGGGAAGCTCGGGGAGGAGCTGTGCGCACGTTTGTGATCGGCGACATCCACGGTCAGGCCGAGAAGCTTCGCACCATCCTCTCCACACTTCGCGAGCGCGCCGAACCCGGGGACCCGCTCGTGTTCGTGGGTGACTACATCGACCGCGGTCCAGACTCCCGCGGGGTTCTGGACCAGGTGATCGAGCAGCTCCGAGGTGGGTGGAGCGGGCCCGTGACCCCGCTTCGCGGGAACCACGAGGCGCTGCTGCTGGAGCAGTTTCACCCCCGGCCGAAATATGATCTGGAGCTGTGGCTGCAAAATGGCGGGCTTGAAACACTTGCCAGCTACGGCCTGACGCGCCTGACGCGCCGGTGGAAGCAGGTACTGCCGCGGGAGCATCTCGATTTCCTCAGCGAGACGGTGGCCTGGCACGAGGATGAGAACGGCATCTACGTCCACGGCGGCATCGTGCCCGGCTGCCACCCCTGCGAACTGGACGACGACCGGCTCCTCTGGATGCGCGAGCCTTTTATCAGCTCTCCGTACCGGTGGGACAAGGTGGTGGTTTTTGGTCACACGCCGCAGTACGAGGAGCCGGCCGCGGGCCGCGGCGGGGGGACCCTCCGCTGGCGTCCGCTGAACCGCCCCGAGAAGATCGGGCTGGATACCGGAGCCGGCTATGACGGGCCGCTGACCGCGGTCATCCTGCCGGAGCGAGAGTTCTTCTCGTCCCCCGCGTCTGATGAGGGTGTTTCCGAATGAACGACCCGTTTTACCGTGCGTGCTGCTCCCGTCGCGCGTTCCTCGGCGGGGCGGCCGGATCCCTGCTTCTGGCGCTCTCCGGCTCCGCCGCCGCCGGGACATTGCCGCCGGTGAACCCGAAAGCCCGCGGCGCCTTCACCGCGGCCCTCATGTGGCACGATGTGGTGGAGCGGACCAAGGAGGTGTGGTTCGACACCACCGTGGCGGAGCTGGAAGAGCAGTTCCGCATGATCCGCCGGCTCAAGCTCCGGCCGGTGACCATGGATCAACTGGCGGATCACCTGGAGCTAGGTAAGCCAATACCGCCGCATGCCGTGGCGCTCACGTTCGACGACAACGACCTGGGCCTTTACGAGCGGCTGTGGCCGATGCTGAAGCGGTTTCAGTTTCCCGCCACGCTCTTCGTCCACACCGCCTACGTGGGGAAGACCACCGGGAAGCCGCACTGCACCTGGGATCAGCTCCGGGAGATGGAGCGGAGCGGCCTGGTAAAGGTCTGCCCGCACACGGTGACCCACCCGGCCGACCTCCGGAAGCTGAAGGACACAGCACTCCAGAAGGAGCTGCTGAACTCACGGCTGGCGGTGGAGCGGGAGATGAAGGGACCGCGGCCGTATCTGACGTACAGCAACGGCTTCTACGATGAGCGGGTGGCCCGGGCCGCAAAGGCGGCCGGGTACCGCCTGGCCCTCACCGAAGACTGGGGCTCCGCCGAGAGCTCCCGGAACCTGATGATGGTGCACCGATACAGCATGCACCGGCGCGCCAGCCAGGCACTGCAGGACACCGCGCGCGGGAGTGTCCGGCGGCGCTGACGACGCGGTGCGCGCGGTCACCCGCGCACGTGGACCGCGGATGTACCGGAGAGCTTTCGCAGGCGCTCCCGGGCGGCGGAGGCCAGGTCACCCGCGGGGAGACCGGCCACCGCGGTATAGAGCGCGGCGGCGCGCGCGGAACCGCCCGCGGCGGCCTCCCGATCCGCACGGACCAGGGCTGCCGCGGCTGAAAGGTGGTAGGACAGCGCTTCGGCTCCCTTGCGCGCCGTGGCCACCTCCGCTTCGTTCAGGCGGTAGCCGGTGGTGCCGCTGGCCATCAGGTTGAAGGTGTCTTGCCGGTGCTCCAGGCCGAGCGCGTGCCCGATCTCATGGGCGGTGACCCGGGGGAGGTACTCGTCCGCGCCGCCGGCCACCCGGTCCAGTTCCGCCGCGTCCTTGACGAAGATGAGCTCCGGGCTCTGCTGGAAGCAGATCCCATTCGGGCGCATCTGGTGGACGAAATAGGTGTGGACCACCTGATTGGTGCGGGTGCTGCGCGGCCGAACGAGCTGCAGATGGCCCTCCGTCCGGTTGGCGCCCAGCCCGCCGAAGAGATCCTGGCTGGCTGCATCCTCGGCGAGGATCGCCTCCGCGAAAAAGGAGATCCCGGCCTGGCCCCAGATGCGGTTGACCTTGCCGAGGATTCGCTCCGCATCCGCCTCTTTCAGCCGGCAGTCCAGCTCCGGAACGGTGCGTGAGCGGAGCAGATGCATGCGGAGCGGGAGCAGCAGGAACTGATCGGCGCCGTACCCGGAGGCGGTGTCCGTTTCCGGCGCCGCGGCGACGGGCCGGAGCAGACCCACGGCAGCAAAGGCCAGGAGTGCGCGTCGATTCATCGGACCTTCCCGCGGCGTGAGGAGTACGGCGGGCGCGGGGCGGCCTATCCCGCCCCGCGCGCGGCCGACCGGCATCAGCTATCCAGGTACACGGCGCGCAGGACTTCCTCGAGCGTGGTGACCCCAGAGA
>CAYQDT010000112.1:6199-8381 GCA_964416225.1 uncultured bacterium | reverse complement strand
GGCGGAGCGCGCGGCGGCGCTGCGCCACCTGGCCCGGATCGCCGCGCAGCCGGCGCGGGAGGAGGCGGGGGCGCGCGCGGCGGCACCCCGGGCTCCGGACTCCGTGCCGGAGCTCGGTCTCTGGCTGCGGGCGGACCGCGGCGTCCGGACGGATGAGCAGGGGCGGGTCACCGCCTGGGGAGACCAGTCCGGTGTGGGCGACGACGCGGCCGCCCCGGAGCCGGCGGCGCGGCCGCTGCTGGTCCGCTCGGCCATCCACGGGCAGCCCGCACTCCGGTTTGACGGCTCCGGCCGCTACCTGACGCTGCGCGGCCAGCCGATCACCTCGCCCGCGTTCACCATCATCGCGCTGGCCACGGACACGGCGGGGACCGGCTCTCACCGGGAGCTCTTCTCCAACTGGCGGCGCGAGGACAACATCTTCAGCGCCATCTTCCTCGGAACCACGGGAGCCGGGGTGGTTCGCTTCACCGACGCCTTCGCGCCCGCCGGGACGCTGCTCCAGCCGGAGCGGCCCCACCTGCTGACCGCCGTCACGGGCCCGGCCGGCGCCGCCGTCTACCAGGACCGGACGTTGCTGGTCGATCGCCCGGGTCCACTGACCGACCGCAACTTGAAGGGACCGTACGTGGTGGGGCAGCAGGGGAACATCCACGGGGAGTACTGGCGGGGCGATATCGCCGAGCTGCTGGTCTACAATCGCGCCCTCTCCCGCGGGGAGCTGGAGGCGGTGTGGGGAGAGCTGAGCCGCCGCTACGGCATCGCCGCTCCCCCGCCCCCGTCAGCGCCCGCCGAGCGCGCGCTGGCGTCCCTGTGTCACGCCGTGCTGAATACGAACGAATTCATGTACGTCGATTGAGATGGACGTGGATTGAGATGGACGTGGATGAGCGCCATGCAACCGGAACAGCCGCGGAAGGTCGAGGGAGCGATGCCTGAAGCGACGGCGAGCGGGGATGCGTTCCCGGGGGAAGGGACGGCGCGGGCGCTCTACCCGTGCGGGCGGACGCGGCGGGAGCTCGTCTGGGAAATGGGCGGCGGCTTCGTGGGGCTGGCGCTCACCGCGCTTCTCGGCGAGGACGGCTTCTTCGCCCGGCACGCGGAGGCCGCTCCGGCAGCCCCGCGAGGCCCGCTCGCTCCGCGCCGGCCCCACTTCCGCATGCCCGCGAAGAGCGTCATCTTCCTGATGATGAACGGGGCGCCGAGCCACATCGACACGTTCGACTACAAGCCGGCCCTGCTCAAGTACGCCGGCCAGGAGCTGCCGCCCAGCTTCCAGTACACGAACTCCGGCGGCCGCAAGAAAGGGTTCCTCACGCCCGCCTGGCGACCGTTCCGGCCGGGCGGCAAGAGCGGGCTGATGGTGAGCGACTACTTCCCGCGGGTGCGGGAGCACGCGGACAAGCTGGCCCTGATCCGCTCCTGCCACACCGACAGCCATGCCCACGGCTCCGCGCTCGTGGCGATGAACACCGGCAGCACCTTCATCGGCAAACCGTCGCTGGGAAGCTGGTGTGTCTACGGCCTGGGCACCGCCAACCAGAACCTGCCCGGGTACGTGTGCATCCTGGACAAGCGGGGCGGGCCGATCAGCGGTCAGCCCAACTGGGCCTCCGGCTACCTGCCGGCGGTGTACCAGGGCACCCTGTTCCGCCCCGCCGGCGACCCGGTCCTCGACCTCCACGGAGCCGACGACGCCCGCACCCAGCGGGAGCAGCTGGACCTGCTGCAGCTCCTGAACGAGCGCCACCTCCGGCGGCGCGCCGGCGGGCAGGAGCTGGCCTCGCGGATCCAGACGTACGAGCTGGCGTTCCGGATGCAGGCCGAGGTGCCGGAGGCCGTCGACCTCGCACGCGAGGACCCGCGCACGCTGGAGATGTACGGTGTCGGGAAAGATCCGACCAACGAATTCGGACGGAACTGCCTGATCGCGCGTCGGCTGGTCGAGCGCGGGGTCCGCTTCGTCCAGCTCTACTCGGGCGGGGGGCACCTGGAGGAGACCTGGGACGCGCACGAGAGCATCGAGAAGAACCACGGCCGCCACGCCGCGGAGGTGGATCAGCCGATCGCGGCCCTACTCGCGGACCTGGAGCGGCGCGGGCTGCTGGAGAGCACGCTGGTGGTGTGGGGCGGGGAGTTCGGGCGGATGCCGTTTGCCGAGGGCGTGGGCGGGCCCGGCCGC
>CAYQDT010000112.1:3129-6189 GCA_964416225.1 uncultured bacterium | reverse complement strand
GATGTGGCTGGCCGGCGCGGGCGTCAAGGGCGGCGTCTCCCACGGAGAGACGGACGACTTCGGCTTCGCGGCGACCGCCAATCCGGTCCATCTGCACGACCTCCACGCCACCATCCTGCACCTGCTGGGGATGGACCACACCCGGCTCACCTACTTCCACCAGGGGCGGGACGAGCGCCTGACCGACGTCTACGGCAGCGTGGTGACCGGCATCCTGGCGTGATCCCGGCCCGAGCGGGCGTCCGGGCGGCAGGCGCCGGACGCCCGCGCTACCGGGGCAGGCTGTGCGCCTCGTACTCCGAAAGGGGATGCTCGGGCCGCTCCACGCCTTCCGGCAGCGGGCGGTGCGAGAACGCCTGGAAGTAGAGCAGCACGGCATCTCGCCACCAGGCCGCGTCTCGCTCCTGGATGGAGAGCTTCCGCGCGACCGCCCCGTGCCGCTGCGGATCGATCGCGCCCTCGAGCGCCGCCCACCGGCGCCGCGCGCTCCGCACCCGGTCGACGCCGTGCTGGTAGTGGCGCGCCAGCTCGTCCCAGAGCGTGCGGCCCGAGCGCATCCGGTGCTCCCAGGGAACGTGATGGAACCAGAGGAGCAGCGTCTCCGGACAGGTGGAGAGCCGCGCGAAGCGGTTTCGAACCGGCGGTTGATACTGGCTCACGGCGTTGCTGCCGCTCCGGGTGCGGTCAAACCCCACCCCCCGCTCGTCCGCGCGGTGATAGTACACGGAGTTCCAATCCGGGCGGACGTCCCGGTCCCACCATGGCGCCGGACCGTAGTGATGACCGGGCCACATGAGGTGGTGCAGCCCGAGCGGCGTCATGTAGTCGACGGCCGCCTCCCGAGACTCCAGAAGCATCCGCACGATCGCCGCCCGCGCGCGCCGATCGTGCGTCCAGGTCATCGCCGTCCACTCGCGCGCGATGCTCCGCGGCTTCAGAGCCGGGTCCCACGCCAGCCGGCCGAACGCGAACCAGTTGGCCTGCGCGAACGGGTGCCCGGTCCAGTTGTGGTCCGAGCCGGTGTTCGCCACCCCGGCCATGCCGGTCAGCTTCTGACCCGTCAGACTCCCGTCCACCACCCGCGCGACCGTCGAGCCCCGGCCGTTCGCGTACGTGTCCGCGCGCAGCAGCTCCGACCACATCGGCGCAAGGAAGACGAGGTGGTTGGCGCCGCCGAGGTACTCCTGCGTGATCTGCAGCTCCGGCATGAGCGGAGTCTTCGGCATCGCGCCGAACAGCGGATGGAACGGCTCCCGCGGCTGGAAATCGATCGGGCCGTTCTTGACCTGGAGCAGCACGTTCGGCGCGAACTGCCCGTCAAACGGCTGAAGCTGGTCGTACGCGGCCGCCGCGCGGTCGTACCCCGGCTTCGGGTCGTACACGAACGCGCGCCACATCACCACTCCCCCGTGCGGGGCCAGTGCGGCGGCCAGCATGTTCGCCCCGTCCGCGTGGGTGCGGCCGTAGGTGCGCGGACCCGGCTGGCCCTCGCTGTTCGCCTTCACCAGAAAGCCGCCGAAATCCGGGATCCGCCGGTAGACCTCGTCCGCCTTCGCCTTCCACCAGGCCGCGACCGCCGGATCGAGGGGGTCCGCCGTCTTCAGCCCGCCGATCTCCATCGGCGCGGAGAAGCGCGCGGAGAGATAGACGCGCACGCCGTACGGCCGCCAGACCCGGGCAATCGCCGCCGCCTTCTCCAGGTACTCCGGGGTCAGGCTCCGGGAGCTCGCGTTCACGTTGTTCAGCACCGAGCCATTGATTCCGACGGAGGCATTGGCGCGCGCGTAATCGCGGAGGCGGGGGTCGAGCGTTCCGGGCAGCTCGCTCCACTTCCAGAGGGACCGCCCGGCATAGCCCCGCTCGATACTGCCGTCCAGGTTGTCCCAGTGGTCCAGCACCCGGAGCCGGAGCCGCGGCTTCTCGGCCACGTCCAGCGCCGCCAGCGAGCCGAGGGTCTGCATGCGGCGGAGGAGGTAGAAGGCGCCGTAGAGCGCGCCTAGATCCCCGCTCGAGGCGACCACCGTGACGGGATGCCCGCGGAGCGTCACCGAACGGATCCGGAACCCCTCCAGACCCACCTCCCGCAGCTCCCGCTCCCACCCCAGCTGCGCGATGAGCGCCGAGCTCCGGGGTGTTCCCACCAGCACCACGCCGTCCCGGTCCACGGTCTCCGCCACGGGGATGCTCCGCCCGAGGAGCCCGCTGCAGCCGGTCGCCAGCTCGGCGCGGGCGGCGTCGAGGCTCCCTGAACCTCCCGGTACCACCAGCGCGGAAACGCGCGGCCGGTACTCACGGACCGCCCGGGCGGGGAGCGGATCGTAGCGGAGCCAGAGACGATAGCCGTCGTCCGCTCGAGCGGCGGTGCCGGAAAAGGATCCGAGCATGGCGGTGAGGCAGAGCCCGCCGAGGAGGCGGAAAGGAGCGGAGGGGAAGCGCATGGCAGGACCAACGAGGCGGCGGAAGGCTCGTCGTGGAGCGCTCGGCGTCACCTTCGCCGTGACGATCGGCCTGGGCATGGCCGTGACGATCGGCAGGAATGAATCGGGAGTCACCGTCTCTCTTTCATACCGGAATCCCGGCCCCCTCGCCGCCGGAATCCGTTTCCGCGGACGGATCCGACGCTCCTGCGTCACTCGCACCGCCGGCCGGCGGCGCGCGGCGGCGGTCGCCGGAGCAGCGGAAAAAGGGGCCCGGCTGGCTGCCGGGCCCCTGCGGCTCCCTACCAGCCCGGAAACCCTTCGGGCCCGGGCCTTGCTGCTAATGGGGAACGACGGTGAACGCGGCGGTCTTCGCCGTTCCGTTGTACGTCCCGGTGACCGTGTAGCTTCCGGCGGCGAAGGTTGTCGGGAGGGTGAACCGCAGCGAGCCGCCCTTCTGCCCGGCCTTCAGGGTCACCACCACGGGAAACGGCAGGTTCACGAGCTGACCGTTATAGGTGAACGTGAGCGGCACCTGGATCGTACTGGTCAGCTTCGCGCTGACCGCGATGCTCGCCGTTACCGGCTTTCCGGGACGCGCCTTCGAAGGCGTGACCCGCAGCGAGAGGAGCTGCACGTTCGC
>CAYQDT010000112.1:0-3119 GCA_964416225.1 uncultured bacterium | reverse complement strand
GCGCCCGACGATGGCGCCCGAGTCATTGATCCCGTTGGCGCTCGACAGCACCCACCCGGCGCTCGCCGAGATCTGGCTCTGCAGGCCGGTCATCTGCCCGTTCTGCCAGAGGAACGGCTGGAAATTAGAGACGCCGACGATCTGCCCGGCGGCATTGATCCCCGTGGCATACGAGATCCCGCGGCTCTGCCCCCCCGCCGCGGTGAGGCTGCCCAGATCGGTGGGCGCGAGGTCCGCCTGCGCGTGATCCCACTTCACGGCGTGAACGTTTCCGTTCGGGGCGCCAACCGTATCCTGCGCCTCACCGACGATGGTGCCGGCGTCGTTGATGGCCGTGGCCCAATTGTTCTGATTGTCGCCGAGCGTGCCCAGCCGAATCAGCTCCCCCGGGTCGACCGCATGGTTGCCGTTCGTGTCCTTGAAGTAAAACGGGGTGGTGACCACCTGGCGGTGGGCGAGGTCGAGGCTGACCAGTTGCCCCACCACCTCGCCCTGGTTATTGATGGCCGTCGCCGTGCCCGGGCCCAGGTCGATGGCGCCGCCCGCCGCGCTCCACACGAAGGCCCGTCCGTCGACCCGTCCCACCACGGTGCCGGCGTCATTCACGCCATACGCGTGGCTTTCCTGCTGCGCGCGGAGAACCCCATCCAGATCCGTGAAGGCGAGCTGGTTCGGGACGTCGATGATAAATGCCTGGCCGGCGCCGTTCGCGCCGCCGTCCCGCTCTCCCACGATCACGCCGTGGCTGTTCACGCCGTATGCGTAGGCGCTCACCCCATTCTGGAAGGAGAAGGTCTGCGTGAAGTGGTGGCTGTCCCGGTAGTACGCCCAGTAGACGGGGGTGCCGCTCGCGTCCTTCAGCCCGCTGTCCATGCTTCCGGCGATCTGGCCGTCATTCGTGATGGCCAGGGGATTGGCGTGGAGGCCGTTCGGCCCGGCCAGCTCCGCCGCGGAATAGCGGGCGGAGCCGGCGGCCACGGCGGCGGTGACGAGAGCGATCGATCCGAGGAGAGTCGCACCGGACAGCATGCGTGCCCGGCCCGATCCCTTCCAACAAGTTACTGCGAACAAGAAAGTCCTCAACAATCCAATCGCCGCGGTGCGGTGACGCCCGCCGCCGCGCGGCCGTAGCTAAAAAAATAGGTCCCCAATCCCCGAACGAATGTTCGGAAAGGTGCGGTGCGCCATTTATTATAGTCGCCGCTCGGCTGCCGGCAGAAGAAGCAAGACGGATCTTTCGGTTGAGGCGGCGCCGGCTGGTGCCCGTCTCGGTGCAAACGGGTGCCCGTCTCGGTGCAAACGGGTGCCCGTCTCGGGGCAAAAATGAGCGAGTAAATCGTGTTTACTCGTCCGGGCACCCCGGTAATATCGACCACCGGACCCGAAAGCGGGTCAAAACCGAATAGAGAAGCTACCGCGGGGCAGGGAAACCTGCCCCGCGTTGTTCAGCGGCTGACGTGTGGGGGCGGGAGCGGCGCGTGGGGGCGGTGCCTGCTGGGGCGGACGTGATGCGGGCAGGCGCCAGAACGGGCCGGGATGGTCGCTCCACGGGAGTGGGGACCGTCCCGGCGTCCGCAGCGGCTTCGGCTAGCGGCCGTTAGAAGTGGCGCTGGCGCCGCGCTGCCTGGCCGGCGTGCCGGGTCGCTCCCGCGCATCCGGCCAGCACGATCAGGGCGAGGCCCACGAGCATCGCGTTCCACCCCTCGTTGTAGTCCGGGTACCGGAGCACCAGCGGCGAGGCAAAAAGCCACACGCCGAGGAGCACTTCCCACCAGAAGGGAGCGACGGAGCGTGAGGTGATGGCATTGATTCCCGCGATGATCACGAGCGCGCCGACCGCAAAATCATTCCAGAGTGCCTGCGGGGACGGCGTCACTCCGGACGCCATCGGAAACAACAGGATACTGCCGAGCAGCCAGAAACCGAGCAGCGCGCAGAACGCGCCCGCCCACGACGTACCGGTCCGGTCTCGATCCATTTCCGCCTCCGGTTGCCGCCTGCCAACCGCATTGCAGCGCGGCTACTTCTCGTGTTGCCACGTCAGCCGCCCGCTAAACGCGAGTCTGGCGGCGCGGGGTCGCGGTCTCGCGGCGCTCCCACTCCTCTCCGTGCTCTCCGTGGCTCGGTGGTCGAGAATCCGGCTATCCCGCCGCGAGGCGCGCGAACTCTTCCGGGGTGAGCGTCTCTCCGCGCCGGGTGGGATCGATGCCGGCTGCGGCGAGGGCCGCCCGTGCCTCTTCGCGGGACCAGTTCAGCGGAGGGCCGGTGAGCGCGTTGCCCAGATTCTTCCGCCGCTGGCGAAAAGCGGAGTGCACCACCGCCAGGTAGCGCTCCTCCGTGAGCTCCGGAAAACGCCGCTCCGGAAGCACGTTCAGCCGCACAATGGCACTGTCCACGTCCGGCGCGGGAAGGAAGGCTCGGCGCGAGACGAACGCCACCTGGCGCGCGTCCGCGTAGAGGTTCACGAACAGCGAGAGCGAGCCGTAGTCCGAGGTGTCGGGCGCGGCGGTGAGGCGGTCGGCAACTTCCTTCTGCACCATCAGCACGATCCGGTCGAAGTGGCGGGCATGCTCCAGCAGCCGCACCACCACCGGGCTGGTGATACTGTACGGGATGTTCGCGATCACCGGATGGCGGCCCGGTCCGAGGTGCGCCGGGATCTCGCGGTCGAGGTCCAGGTCGAGGAAGTCCGCGTGGAGCACGCGCACGTTCGGTCGGTCCGCGAGGGTCTCTTCGGCGAGCGTCTGGTAGAGACCCGGATCGATCTCCACCGCGAGGACCTTCCCCGCCGCCTCGGAGAGGGCCCGGGTGAGGGCGCCGAGGCCCGGCCCGATCTCCAGCACCGCGTCCCCGGGTCCGAGTTCCCCCGCCTCGACGACTTTCCGAAGCAGGTTCGCGTCGATCAGGAAATTCTGACCCCAGCGGCGGGTGGGGCGCAGGCCCCGGCGGCGCAGAAGCGCGGCGACCTCCGCGGGAGAAGAGAGGTTGGGAAGCTCGGGCATGGTCAGGAGGGCGTCGAAGTGGAGCTCGGCGCGATCCGGCCGCGCGAGCACGGAGGCTCCCACCCCGTGCTTCGACGGTCTCCGGGAGTGGGGCGGGCCGGGAAGGGGTCCGGGCTC
>CAYQDT010000111.1:0-8384 GCA_964416225.1 uncultured bacterium | reverse complement strand
CGCCTTGTTCGCGGACGCGCGGCGTGACCTGGTCCGTGGAGCGCTGGGCGGTGCTTCCGGCGCGGCTGTGCTGGCTCCGCCGGCGCAGAACCCCCCGGCGGAGCCTGCACAGCCGCCCACCTGGCTGGTGGCCATTCCCCTGCTCGTTGGTGCCGCGGTGCTCGGCGGGGTTGGCTTCGCGGTGCACCATGCGCGGGGGCAGTCCCGTGCCGGCCAGGCTGAGCAGCTTCGCGCGGTGGAGGCGCTGTACAACCGGATCACGCTGGAGATGCCGGAGCCGGCTCCGAAGCCGCTGAGCCAGGAATGGCTCCGCCTGGATGAGCGGTTCCGCCGCGTGAAATCGGGCCGCGGCAGCCTTGCCGACCTCGTCGACCTGAAGAGCGACCTCACCGCGCTGGAGCGCCGTCTGGCGGAGCAGCAGGAGCGATGAGCGCTTCGGAGCGGTCAGCATGGCTCGCGGCCGGTAGAGCAGGCGCGCCCTCGCATTCCGGGCACACCCAGCCGTTCTTCGACAGCCACACTCTGCCGCGCCGGTCTCTCAGCGGCCCGCGCCGAGCACTCGCGGCTCGCGCCGCGCCGGGAGCTACTCCCCGGCTTCACTGGAGCAACCCATGTATCTCCGCGGACGCCTGACCCTCGACCTCTCCGGGAAAATGGTCGATCTGAAGCCGCCGAGCCACTTTTTCGGCGGCATCGCGAACCTGCTCACGCGCGGGAGCTGGGACACGAAGGAGGAGCTGGAAACGTACAAGCTGCTTGCCTTCGCGCAGTCGGCTCACCGCGCCTTGAGCCAGCTTGGCGTCGACGAGGTGATCCGGCTGTCGATCGCGGCGGAGGTCCTCTACGAACACCAGGAGGACCAGCCGAACGACCTGGAGCGGGCGATGGAGGCGCTCCGGACGCGCATCGAGCAGGGATACGAGCCGGACCCCCACAGCGAGTTCGATATGGTGCTCCGGCATGACGACGGCGTGCTTGGCTACGTGATCGACCTCGACTTCATCCGGGAGCATGCGGTTGGGATCCACCCGGTCACGATCCAGGTCACCGCCATCCCCACGGTGCTCCGGCGCGGCGCCGGGGAGGACGATACGGCATTCCGGAACCGAATCGGGACCGTTTTCGCCGACCAGCTCGAATTCGATCGCCTCCAGGACCTGTGGGACGCGCAACTGGAGGGCTTCTTGAACCGGATTGCGGACCATTTCCGAACCACGGTCCTCATTGAGAAGTTCCAGGTAGAGACGCGCCGCTTTCTCCCGCGCCGCCGCGACTCGGCGATGGTCCGGCAGTACTCGGGTTGGGGCTATCCCCTGTACGGTTTCGATCCGGCGTACGACCTCGCGTACCTCATGCTGTGGGACACTCTCTGGTCCAGCTACAACTTCCGGATGCACGACGTCTATTACGGGGATCCTGGCTGGAGCTACAACTACGTCGGCGACTCCGGGGTCGGCTACGACAACTATCAGCAGTGGGATCAGGCGGCCCCCGCCCCGGCGCCGAACGGTGATTGGGCCAATCCGGCGAGCGATTCGGGCGGCGGCGGCTGGCTCTCCAACGTCGGCGACTTTTCGTCCGGAAGCAGTGGCGATTCCGGCGGAGGCGGCGAGGTCTCCGGCGGCAGCTCTTGCGGCGGCGGCAGTAGCTGCGGCGGCGGGGGAAGCAGTTGCGGGGGCTGCGGTGGAGGCAGCAGTTGCAGCAGTTGAGTACGCTGGCCGGAGCGCTCGGTCGGTGTCACCGGGAGTGTCGGGAGGACCTGGGTGGCTTGGGAGGCGTGCCGTGACCTCGCTGCCCGTCTCCGGGACCGGCGCCCGATCCGGCGTCGGCCTCAGTTATCGTCCGCGGTGGCGCGCCGAGATCCTCGCGCGGCCTCCGGGGCTCGACTGCCTCGAGATCATTGCGGAGCACTTTCTGGATGCACCTCCGGAGCGGCTGGAGACCCTCGATGCGCTTCGGCACCGATACCCGATCCTCCCCCACGGCGTGGGGCTCTCGCTGGGCACGGACGCGCCGCCGGACACGGACCGGCTGCGGAAGATCGCCGTACTCATCGAGCGCGTGCAGTCCGCCTGGTTCTCCGAGCACCTTGCCTTCACGGGGGCCGGAGGTTGGGAAGTAGGGCATCTGGCACCCTTCCCGTTCACCTGGGATGCACTGGAGTGCGTGATCCGGAACGTCCGGCAGTGGCAGACTGCGGTGGGAGTCCCGCTTCTGCTGGAGAACATCACGTATGGCGTGCTGCTCGAGGGAGAGCTCACGGAAGCGCAATTCCTCACGGAGCTGCTGGAGCGCACCGGCTGCGGGCTCCTGCTGGACCTGCACAACGTCTACACCAACGCCGTGAACTTCCGCTTCGCCCCGGAGGCGTTTCTGGACGCCCTCCCGCTGGAGCGGGTCCGCCAGATCCACCTCGGCGGCGGCGTTGATGAAGCGGATGGCTACCGGGTCGACAGCCACTCCGCCGCGACTCCGGAGCCGGTCTGGGACCTTCTCCGCCGCGTCCTTTCCCGCTGCCGGCCCGACGCGCTGATCGTCGAGTGGGATACGGACCTCCCTCCGTTCGCCACGATGCAGCGGGAGCTGGAACGGGCCCGCCGGCTGCTGGATGAGACGTCCGATGGCATTGCGCGACCTCCAGGCGATCCTGGCGCGACTCTTCGTCGATAGCCGGGAGCGCGATCTGTTTTTTGCGGACCGGGACGCGGCGCTCCGAGCGTATGCCTTGTCGGACGCGGAGCAGGCTGTGCTCCGGAAGCTGGACCGCGGCCAGGTCGAGCGGTTCGCGCGGTCGCTGCGGAGCAAGCGTGTGGGAACCCTTCGCGAGCTGCTCCCGGCCACGCTCTCCGTCCTCGGCGCGCGGGCGGAGGAGTGCATCGCCGGTTACTGCGAGGCGCATCCGTCCACGCTCGAGCCGCTGCCGGACGCGCTTCAGCTCTCCCAGTTTGTGGAGAGGCACGCCGCGGTACCGGATTGGCCCCGGAACGTCGCGCGGGCTGAGCGGCTCCGCTTGGAGGTCCTCCATGCGGTCGATGGGGAGGGGCCGGAGCATCGCTCCGCAACCCTCACCCTTTGCCTCAGCGCGCGGGCACGGGTGGACCGTTTCGACTTTGACATGGAGACCGGCTTCCCTGCCGCGGTCCGGGGTGAGACGGACGAGCCGCCACTGGACCGCTGCTGGATCCTGATCGGAAAGGCGGCGGACTTTCAGGTTCGTCTGCGCCGGATCAATGAGGTGACCGCCCGGGTGCTCCGGATGTGCGACGGCACGCGCACCAGCAGGGAGATCGTTCGGGAGACGGCCGTGGTGATCGGTCTCGGCGCAGGTGAGCGATCGGCGTTGGCCCGGGAGATCGAGGAGCTCCTCGCGTCATTGTGCGCCGCCGGCCTCCTCCGGACCGGCTGACGCCGGGCGGATCCGCGCCGGCTGACGGCGGCCGGCGCGTCGCCCGTGGACCCGGGCCCCGGAAGACGCGCCTCTCGGTGTGGGGCCTCGCCAAGCACGGTTCGGACGGGGCATGCGCAAAGCGAGCCGGGGCTCAGCCGCCCCGCGGGCAGTCACTGAGCGCGCCCTTCGCGGCCTGCACGAAGGCGCGGATGCGGGCCCGGTCCTTCTTTCCGGGACTTGCTTCCACCCCGGTCGAAACATCCACCCCATAGGGACGCGTTTGCCGGATGCAGTCGGCGACGTTCTCGGGGGTCAATCCGCCCGCCACGACGATCGGCCTCCGGAAGCGGTGTGCAGCAACGGCGAGCTCCCACGGAAACCGGTGACCGGTCCCACCCGCTACGCCGGGGACATACGCGTCCAGCAGCAGGGCCCCAACCGTGCTGAATTCCTCGATTGGATCCAGGTCTGCCGGGGATCGCAGCCGGAATGCCTTGAGCGCGCGCCGCCCCCACGGGGCGATGGCCGCCGCGGACTCCCGGCCATGGAACTGAACCACGTCCACCGGACACTGGTCGATGAGTGGCAGCGGGTCCTGATCCACGACAAGACCGACCGTCGTGACGAACGGTGGAAGCTCGCGGATGATCGCCGACGCGGCCTCGGGGGTCACCTGGCGCGGGCTCGGCGCGAAAACGAAGCCGAGGGCATCCGCTCCCGCCTCGACCGCGGCGAGGGCGTCCTCGATGCAAGTGATGCCGCAGATCTTGATCCGAGCCGTCACGCCGTGTCCCCCATTACCGGCTGCCGTACACGGCTACTGTACACGGATTGACGTCGCGCGTGAACCCGTCCCCGGAGCATTGCGGAAATTTGGAAGCATCGACCGGCCGGCGGTGGCGACCACCGGTCACGACCAGGTGTACCGGATCCCCTTCAGCCGCGCCCCTGTTTCTCGGGCGAAGGCGATCAGCGCTTCATCGGTACCGGGAGCGCTCACGCACTGAAGACCGAGCGGAAGCCCGT
The DNA here is from genome assembly GCA_964416225.1 of uncultured bacterium. GTDB lineage: Bacteria > Armatimonadota > SYMT01 > SYMT01 > SYMT01 > CAYQDT01. The sequence continues at coordinate 3,970 of CAYQDT010000111.1, read as the reverse complement.
TCTCCGCGTAACCGGCCGGGAGGGTCACCGCCGGCATTCCGGCGAGGGTCCAGGGGGCATTCATGCAGGGATTACCCGTCGACTGGAGCCCTTCCGGAGCGGGTCCCGTGGCTGGAGGGCAGATCCAGGTACGAAGCTGCCGGTCCGGCCGGTCGGACGGCCCCTCCGGGAGCGACGCGCGAATCACGGCGGCCAGCCCCGCCGCAGCTTGACGGATCTCGGCTTCACGCGCGGACAATGCCTGCCCGTGCTGCACCCAGGCCCGTGTGCGCGGGCGGTAAAGCTCCGGGTAGCGTGAAAACCACTCAGCATGCGTCTGCGCGAGCTCCAGGGCGGCAAGCTCGTCCACTGTACGATTGACCGCCTGGCCGCTCGCCGGCGCGGGCCGGCGCTCGCACGGGATGCCGCCCGCGCAGAGGGCGGCCACCTGCGCCTCGAAAGCCGCCAGCGCCTCCGGCGCGGCCTGCTGGAGAAAGGGGCCTTCCGGCACCATCGCCAGCGCTGAGCCGGTGGTGGCGCACCGGAATCCGGGCGAGAGCACTGACATCGCAAGCTCGATATCCCGCGGGTCCTGGACGAAGAGCCCGAGATGGTCCAGCGCCGGCGCGTAGGGAATCACTCCATCCAGCGGAAGGAGCCCATAGCTCGGCTTGTAGCCGGCCACACCGCAGAACGCGCCCGGCCGGATCACCGAACCGATCGTCTGGCTCCCAAGTGCGAGGGCGCAATAGCCGGCGGCCACCGCGGCGGCCGATCCGCTGCTGGAGCCGCCCGGGGTGTGCGCGATATTCCACGGGTTGCCGGTAGGCCCGGGCTCGAAGTAGGCAAACTCGGTCGTGACGGTTTTTCCAAGGATGAGTGCACCCGCCCGCTTGAGCCGGGTGACGGAACTCGCTTCGGGGCCCGCAAACAACTCCGGCGGCAGCATCGAGCCGCAGCGAGTCGGAAACCCGTCCACCCGGATGATGTCCTTCACCCCCACCAGCACTCCATAGAGCGGCGGCCGGCGCGCCGGCGCACCGTTCCGGTGCGCATCACCTTCCGCGCGGAGCAGATCCGCGTCGTCCGGCTCCGGGTAGCGCTCGGCAAGCGCCGCGGCCTCGCGAAGCAGCCGGGCGCGCCGTCCCGGCTCCGGGAGCAGTGCTCGCACCTCCGGCTCGACGCGTTCGATGTAGTCGCACACGCCGCTCACATAGTCGAGCAGCGGGATCTCGCCGGAACGGAGGGCAGCGCTGGTGGCGCGCAGGGGGTGCGCCTGGAGTCGTGGGTTCGACATGCGGAGGTACTCCCGGATCACGCCCGGCTCGCCGGCTGGAGCGGGCGGATGAAACAGCGGCCGATCTGGATGCCGCGGTGAACAACCTGCGGATCTCCAAGGCGGAGAACCCGCCTACGACTTCGCGACGCGGGAGACGAGGCCGACATCCCGGAGCGTCTCGGAAAAGAGGATCGGGGGGACGCCGGCAAGCCGGATCCCTGGGTTCGCGCGGCTGGGGCTCTCCTCGCCGGCAGCGAGAAAGTAGACGCGGTGCAGCATCACGTCTGCGCGCGAGAAGCCGCGCGAGATCGGAGTCCGGAATTCCAGGTGAGCGCGCAGGCGGTCCCGCGGGTAGACGCGCTCGGCGCCGCACTTGGTCACCCTGCGCCAGCCGCGCCCTTCCAGCAGGGCGCGCGCCTGGTCCCACCGGACCACTTCCCCGGCGAAGCGCGCGCTGTAGGTTCCCACGCCCAGTTCCGCCTGGTTGGGCTGGTACAGCTCGCGGCGGATCTGCTTGAACGGCTGCCGAAACCATCCCCGGCCGTACCACGCGTCCCAGCGCTCCAGCGTGCCGGCACGGCGCAGCGTGTCGGGATGCACCACGCGAGCGGGCGCGCCGAGGCGGAGCAGATCGCCGGACAGCGTCTCCAGGAGCCACTCGGCCGGCACGGGGCGTCCGACCACGCCGTCCGCGTCCAGAAGCACGCTTCCCAACATCGCGCGGCCCGCCTCTTCCAGGGCCAGGAGGCCCAGGTCACCGGCGGAAAGCGGGATCCGCTCCACCATCGCCGTCTCCAGGAGCGAGCGAAGCTCCCGCCAGTGCCCCCGTGCGGCATCCAGCGCCACCCGGATCCAGGCGAGGTCATCGCTCTCTCGCACCGCAGGGGGAAGGGCTTTGAGGTCGATGCCGTTCCGGCTCGCGCGCAGCCGCACGCCCTCGGAGAAATCGATCCGCACCGCGTAACCGGCAACCGGCCACGGGCCGTGCAACTCGTCAGGGGAAATGGGGAGCCCGGACACGAAAAGCGGCTCCGCTCAGTGGGGCAGCGGCACGGAGGACAGCTCCCGCACCTTCGCGCCGACGTTTCCCTCCCGGACGAGCGCCTCCCCCACCAGGATGGCCCGCGCTCCGTCTCGCGCAGCCCGCCGGACATCCTCCGCGGTATAGAGGCCGCTCTCACTCACCAGCAGCGCGTCCCCGGCGGCGCGCGCCTGCTCTGCGAGGCGGGTGGTGGTCTCCAGTGAGGTCTCAAAGGTGTGGAGGTTGCGGTTGTTGATCCCGATCAGCGGTGCGCCCAGCTCCAGGGCAACTCGCATCTCCTCCTCGGTGTGTGTTTCCACCAGCGCCGCCATCCCCAGGTCGTGCGCCCGCCGCTGGAAGTCCCGCAGCTCCGCCGGCGTGAGAATGGCCACGATCAGCAGGATTGCGTCGGCACCCAGGGCGCGGGACTCCGCGATCTGCCAGGGATCGATGATGAACTCCTTGCGCAGGATGGGGACGTCCACAGCCGCTCGTACAGCCTCGAGATATCGGTCATGCCCCTTGAAGAATTCCTCATCCGTCAGCACGGAGATACACGCCGCGCCGCCGGCGGCGTACTCCCGTGCAAGCTCCACGGGACTGAACCCTTCCCGCATCACTCCGCGCGAAGGCGACGCCTGCTTCACTTCCGCAATCAGCCGGACGTGGTCGCCACGCAGCGCCTCCAGGAACCGCCGCGGCGCCGGGGAGCCATCCAGCGAAACGGTAGGGCGGGATCGCTTGCGGGTTTCCACTTCGCCGCGCTTGTGCTGGACGATCTTCTGGAGAATGGACGGGACTGCCATGGACGAATGCTACCGTGCTTGAGTGAAGAGGAGGGCAATGAGCACCGGAGGGAATGAGCGCTCGCGCCGGGCGCTCCTGAGCTGTTACCACATCGCGGCGGCGAGTGGTCATCCTCTTCCACCCGCCTTCCTGCCATTCCGCTGCTGCGCCGCCCCACCCGCGCGCCGTACCCCCCGCGACAGTCAAAAGCGGTCCAGTTCGGAGAGGAACGGCTCGCCCGCCGGAAAGAGGCGCTCTGCCGCCTCCAATCCGTCCGGTGTAGAGCAGCGGGCAAGCTCCTGGGAGACCGCGTCCGAAGGGGACATGTAGCCGCAGAAGAGCTGGGAGAAAACACGGATGTCCGCCTCGAATACGGGGTCGGCCGGCTGAGGCGCCCGGATGCGAACCCGCGCCCCGTCCCCGCAGAGGGCGATCGGACGGTTGTTTTCCGGAAGGAGGTCGTCCGTGATCCGCAGCGACAACCGGAAGCAGTCGGGCGCGAACTGGGCGAGGCGCGAGCGGAGGGCCTCCTCCAGATGCACGACGCGGAGCTGAAAGAGTGGCCGGATGGTCGCGATTCCCCGCGGCTTGAAGCCCTCCCGGAGCGGCGCCGGCGTGCGCATGAGCCCGCTCGCGTGGAGATCGCCGCTGCGCGTCAGCCACTCGATGGACTCGGCCGGAGTCTGTGAGAGATACCCGAGGATGGATCGCCACGCCGTGGCATCGGCAGCCTCGAGGTCGAGCACGCGCAGGATCCGGCCGCCGTATGCATCGCGCGTTTCCGTCGCCACGGCGTATCCGGTCAGGGCGTCGCCTCCGCACCGGATTACCTGCAGGTGCTCATCGGCCAGCCAGCTCCGCCACCGCGGCTGATCCCGGTGGAAGGCGCAGGCGCCCCGGCCCGT
>CAYQDT010000110.1:0-8446 GCA_964416225.1 uncultured bacterium | reverse complement strand
CGCGGACTTCCGCGGCGACATCCTGGTGGCGGAGCGGGACAGCCCCGCGGAAGGAAGCATCAGCACGCTGCCGGAAGCGGTCGGCGGGGCGTCCGGCAGCTGGGACCAGTCTCCGGAGCAGCGGTACGTGGCCGCGCTGCGGTACCGGCGCATCCGCCACGTTCCGGCCGAGGAGCGGTACGCCATCATCCGCGCGCTCTGCCGGATCTTTGAGGAAGCCCGCGCCCAGGGTGAGGATCTCTCTCTGAAAGAAGCGAAGGACCGGCTGCACCACTGGTTCGAGGAGAACGAACCCTCGGTTCCGTGGGAGAGCGTCAATAACGTGGTGTATCACCTCTTCTGGACGTACTGTTTTGAGTTCGGTGAAGGGGACGAGAGTGTTCCGCTCTGGGATCGGCCCACCTGCTGGCAGGGCGGAATGCAGGGACCGGATGAGGTAATCCGGCGCTGCGATACCGGTCTCGTCCGGATGATCTCCGAGGTGGTCGGCGCCGTGGAGCCGGCCGTGGTGGTGGAGGTCCTCGGAGACCGCAACATGAGCCGCCTCAGCTATTTCGAAGAGGTGTGCGTTCAGGTGAATCAGCGGTTTGCCCTCAACGGCAGTCGCTGACCGCCGCCCGCCGATTCGGCCGGACTTCGGAGCTCCCGTCGTGCAGCGGCGGGAGCTCTTCGTCCTTAGTGGCGGGCGGCGGATCCCGGCACCGGCTGCCGTGCGGCAGCCCGCACTGTCACACGAATCACTTCTTTGGCCGATACCTTGCACGGTCGCTCGTGCAGGGGTAATTGTGAGGGTGATTATCACCGAGGCAGGACGGACACCGTGCGACCGTAGGAAGCGCGTACGTAGAGCGTGAGCAACGCATAGAGAAGAGCCTGGGACGGATGCAGGACGAAGGCGGGGCGGAGAGAGGGTGAAAGCAGGAAGCCCTCGCTGCCGACCAGGTGCTCTGTGAATCACCCGATGAAGGATCGTCTCGATACCGCGGAGAGAGTGTCCCTCATGCCATCGGTTCCGATTGCGGCGTTCCTTCAGGTGCGGGGTGCCACTGGCGGCGTTTTTTCGCCCGACGGCCGAAAGCTCGCCTTCCTGCTGGATGAGACCGGTACGCCGCAGGTGTACCGCCTGGATGGTCCCGGCGCCTTTCCCCACCAGTTGACCTTCTTCGATGACCCGGTGCGCTCGGTCCACTGGTCGCCGGACGGCTCTTGCTTGCTGTTCAGCCTGGACGAAGGCGGAAGCGAGCGCGAGCAGTTGTTCGTCATGCGGCCGGACGGGTCGGAGCTGCGCCGGCTGACCACCGACCCCGCCGCGGTCCACCGATTTGGTGCCTGGTCGCCGGACGGGGAGCAGATCGCCTGCGTTTCGAACAGCCGGGACCCCGCGGCATTCGATGTCTACCTGCTGGACCGCCAGACCGGCGAATCGCGTCCCCTGCTGCAGCGCGGCCGGTACTACACGGTGGCGGATTGGAGCCCGGACGGCGCGTCCCTCCTCATTCGGGAGCACCACTCGAGCCATAACGAGGACCTCCTGCTGCTGCAGGTGGACAGCGGCGAGCTCCGCCTTATCACGCCGCACGTGGGGGACGCGCGCTACACCTCCGCCCGCTTTCTTCCGGACAGTCGCAACCTGCTGGTCTGCACGGACCAGGACCGCGACTTCTCCTGTCTGGCGCGGCTGGATGTCCGGACGCTCAAGCTGCAGCGCATCCTGGAGCGACGCGCGGAGCTGGAAGGGTGTGATGTCTCGGCCGACGGCCGTCAGGTGGTGGCGCTGCTGAACCGCGACGGATGGTCGGAGCTGGTTCTGGGGCGGATGCGGGACCGGACGCTTACCGGGGTGACGAGCGTACCGCTGCCGGGCATCGCGGCGAGTGTCCGGATGGCCCGCCGCGGAGAGCCGATTGCGGTGACGCTGAACGGCCCCTCCCAGCCCTTCAACGTCTGGGCGATGGATCCGAGTACCACCTCCCGCGTCTTGTGGACCCGCGTCCTGAAGGGGCCGCTGGATCACATCCCCCTGGTCGAGCCCGTGGCGGTGCGGTACCAGAGTCACGACGGGCTGGAGATCCCGGCCTGGCTCTACCGGCCGCCCGGAACAGCGGGCCGCGCGTTGCCGACCGTCGTCCACATTCACGGCGGTCCGGAGGGCCAGGCGCGGCCGAACTTCTCGCCGATCTTCCAATACCTGGTCCACTGCGGGTATGCGGTTCTGGCGCCGAACGTGCGGGGCAGCAGCGGCTACGGCCGGACCTACCTCCACCAGGACGACCGGGAAAAGCGGTACGACGCCCTCCGCGATGTGGAATATGCCCATCGGTGGCTCGCGCAGACCGGGCTCGGCGACCCGCGGCGGGTTGCCATCATGGGCTCCAGCTACGGCGGCTTCACGGTCCTCTGGTGCCTGGCGCACCAGCCGGAGCTCTGGTCGGCGGGGGTGGATCTCGTCGGCATCGCGAACTTCGAGACGTTCTTTCGCCACACCGCTCCCTGGCGGCGGAAGCTGCGCGTCAGCGAGTATGGCGATCCGGAGTGGGATCGGGAGCTTCTGCGAGACCTCTCGCCGATCCACGCCGTGGATGGGATCCGGGTCCCGCTCATGGTGGTTCAGGGAGCGAACGATCCGCGCGTGCCGCGGGAAGAGTCGGACCAGCTTGTCGAGCAGCTTCGCGAGCGCCGGCGCCCGGTGGAATACCTGCTCTTTCCGGATGAAGGACACGGAATTATCAAGCTTCCGAACCCTGTCCGTGCCTACAACGCCGTCGCCGAATTACTGGAGCGCGCGCTGGGAGATCCGGTGGCCGGCTGATACGCCGCCGGGCACCGGGGCACCGCAGAGCGGGCCGCGCCTCTGCCGGCTCCGCGGCGCCATGGCGTGATGCAGGAACGGTTCCGGGCGATCTCTGACTAGGGAAGCGGTAGTGTGGCCGGCTCCCGAGCTGCGGAGCGCCGTGCCTGACCGGGCTTGCCCTCGGTCCCTCGCCAGCTTCCCCAGAGTCTCCTATGAGCTTTCTTCCCTGTCTCAACACCAGCACCATTCGTCCCGCGTCCCTGCCCGACAAGCTGGACGCGGCCGCGCGCGCCGGCTTCCGGGCGGTCGAGCCCTGGAACGATGATGTCGATGGGTTCATCGCCGGTGGGGGATCCCTCGCGGCGATCACCGAGCGCCTCGGCGCGCTGGGGCTGACGGTGCCCAGCATGATCGCGATTATGGGCTTCGTGGGGAACGCGGAGCCGGGCCGCGCGGAGCGGTTGGGCGAGGCGCGCCGCCGCATGGAGCAGGCCCGCGCGCTCGGCTCGCCGTTCATCGTGGCGTCCCCGCCGGAAGGCCGTACGGACCTGGCCCGGTGTGCCGCCGATTATGCCGAGCTGCTCCGCCTGGGCCGGGAGGTCGGCGTCCGGCCGGCGATGGAGTTTCTCGGCTTCGTCGAGCAGGTGAACAATATTCGGGCCGCGCGGGAGATCATGGAGCGCTCCGGCGATCCGACCGCCACCATCGTGATCGACTGGTTTCACATGGTGCGCGGCGAGGGTCGCGACACGATGTACGAAGACCTGCGGGCTCTCCGGCCGGAGCAGATCGCGGTGGTTCACCTGGACGACGTCCCCTATGAGAAACCGTTCGGCGAGATGACGGACGGGGACCGCGTGCTCCCCGGCGACGGTGACCTCCCGATCGACGCGCTGTTCGAGGTGCTGCGGGAGATCGGCTACGCGGGCCCGGTGAGCCTCGAGTTGTTCAACGCGGCGCTCTGGGAGCAGGATCCGTATGCAGTCGCCAGGGCCGGCTACGAAAAGTCGCAGCGGTGGCTCGCGCCGCAAAACCGCTAACCCGCCCCCGCCGGGCTACGCGTTTCGCGTGTCGCCGTTCTCCCGGCCGGGATGGTAGATTCCCTGGATCGAGAGGTCCGGCGGCACCGGGTCGGGTGGAGTGCCGGGATCCGGCGGGACCTCGGGCAGCCCCTCGCGGGCCGGGGGGAAGTAGTTGAGCAGGGAGACGGTGCCTGCGGCGGCCGGAGCGGGCGCGGCCGGAGCGTGGACCAGGAGATCGGCGCTGAGGGGCCGGTCCGGGTCCGGGGCATTGGCGGCGAGCGCCCGCTGCAGCAGCAGCATCTGGCTGTCTACCTTGCGCTGCGAGCGCTTCCGCTCGACCCGGCGGTAGCTGCCGTCCGGCTGGAGCTCGCGCGCCTGGACGTTGTCGGCCAGCTTCGTGCAGAGGATCTCGTCGATGACCCGGCGCTTGAGCGTGGGATCATCCACGGGGAACATCGCCTCCACCCGGCGGAAAAAGTTCCGGTACATCCAGTCGGCGCTGCACAGATACACCTCTTCATCACCGCCGTTGCGGAAGTAGAAGATGCGGCTGTGCTCCAGGAAGCGGCCCACGATGCTGATCACCCGGATATTGCTGCTGATGCCGGGAATGCCGGCGCGGAGGCAGCACACGCCACGGACGATGAGATCGACCTTCACGCCCGCCTGCGACGCCCGGTAGAGCGCTCGCGCGATGCCTGCATCGGCCAGGCTGTTGAGCTGCGCGATGATCCGTGCATCCTTTCCCTTCTCGGACAGAGCCGTTTCCCGCTCGATCAGCTCCAGCAGCCGGTCCCGCAGGCCCACCGGGGCCACCGAGAGCTTCCGCCAGTTCGGGAATTCGGAGAACCCGGTCAGCACGTTGAAGAGGCGGGAGACATCCTGGCCGAACCGCAGCGAGCAGGTGAGCAACCCGAGGTCCGTATAGAGGCGGGCCGTGGCGGGATGGTAGTTTCCGGTGCCCAGGTGGACGTAGCGCCGCAGCCGCTCCTCGCCCGGCTCCCGGCGGACGACCAGCAGCACCTTGCAGTGGGTCTTCAGCCCCACGAGGCCGTACACCACGTGAACCCCGGCCCGCTCCAGGGCGCGCGCCCAGCTAATGTTGTTTTCCTCGTCGAAGCGCGCCTTGAGCTCCACCAGCACCGTGACCTGTTTTCCATTCTCCGCCGCGCGCGCCAGCGCCGCGACGATGGGAGAATCGCCGCTGGTGCGGTAGAGGGTCTGCTTGATCGCCAGGACGTTCGGATCCTCGGCCGCCTGCTGCACGAACTCCACCACGCTCTGAAAGCTCTCGTAGGGGTGATGCAGGAGAATGTCCCCCTCCCGAATCGCGGCGAAATAGTCCCGCTTGCCCTGCAGCGGCCGCGCGATGGGTGCCACGAAGGGCTCGTCCTTGAGCGCCGCGTACTCGGGAAGCCGGTAGAGCGCCATGAAGTCCGCCAGGTTCAGCGGTCCGTCCAGGCTGTACACCTCGTCCTGGGACATCTCGAGGGCGCCCAGGAGTTCCGCCAGAGCCTTCGGGCCGCAGTTCCCGCCCACCTCCAGGCGCACGGCATCGCCCCATTCCCGCTTGCGCACCTCCTGCTCGATGGTCTCCAGCAGGTCGTCCGCCTCGTCTTCGTCAAAATTCAGGTCGCTGTCCCGGGTGATGCGAAACGGATAGCAGCCCGTAACCAGCAGGCCGCGGAAGAGCTCCGAGATCTGGTCCTGGATCACGTCTTCGAGCAGCACGAACTGGAAGCCGGCTCCGGGAACCTGAACCAGCCGGGGAATCCCGGTCGGCACCTGCACGACCGCCAGGAAAAGCGGCTGACCCGCCGTCGAGCCGCCGGGCGGCAGCCCCTTCCGGAGGGTGACCACCAGGTTCAGACTGCGATTGCGCAGATGGGGAAACGGGTGGCTGGGGTCGAGCGCCAGCGGCGTGAGTACCGGGAACACCTGCCGGTGGAAGTAGTCCTTTACCCAGCGGGCCTGCTCCGCGGAGAGCTCGCCGGTCCGGCGCATGCTGATGCCGTGTTTCGCCAGCCCGGGAAAAACGCTCTCGCAAAGGCAGGCGTACTGCTCCCGCACCATTGCGTGGCAGCGGGCCGCGATGGCGTGGAGCTGCTCCTCGGCGGTCAGTCCATCCGGTCCGCGCTGCACGGTTTGCGAGCGGACCTGCCGGCGCAGGCCGGCGACGCGGACCATGAAGAACTCGTCCAGGTTGGAGCTGACAATCGTGAGAAACTTGAGCCGCTCGAGGAGCGGCGCGTTCGTATCCAGGGCCTCTTCCAGGACGCGGTAATTGAACTCCAGCCAGCTCAGCTCACGGTTGATGTAGAGAGAGGGATCCGTAAGATCCCGCACCGCAGGCAGGCTTGCGGGTGCGGTGGCTTCGTTCATAGCTGTCTCCGGGGAACGCATCACTATTGATTATACCGGCGGACCCGCTGCCGTTTAGGTCGACGCCGGTTTGCGGCCTGCGGCGGACCCGGGGCAGCGGGCGGCGGCCATCCCGAGCCGCGCGGGGCGGACCCGCCTCGGAAGGCGCCGTTCGGCTTCGGGAAGGCAGCGGGGCGTGACGGCTAGCGGCCGCTCGCCGGCGCCGGAAGGCCGAGGCGGCCGGTGGGGATCGCCGGGCCGGTGCCCGGCATGAACAGCCGCAGCGGCTGGCCGTAGTGGAGCGCGCCGGCCGCCCGGGCGTTCACCACGAACTGAATGCGCTCGCGCATATCGACCGGCTGCAGGGAGCAGATGGACGCCGCGAAAGTCTTTCCGCCCTCGGCCGTCAGCGCCACCACGTCACCCGGCTTGAGAGAGCGAGCGCGCTCCGCCCCGCTCCAGGCAACGGTGGCCGTCAGCGAGCCGCTGAGCGGCTCCAGGTCGGTCACGTAGGCGGGCAGCCCCAGCCGGTCCTGGTCCGACCGGTGGCGGGCGTCCTGCACGGCCCGGACCGCATCATCCCCGGCGCGGGTCAGGATCTCCACGGCGACCTGTTTCCCGTCTCGCTCCACGAGCTGCTGGATCACCTCGTCCCCAACCTGCAGCCCTTCGAGGCCGGTCGCGGCGGTACCCTTCCAGACCTTCGCATCCGGCGCGACGACATACTCCCGGTCCACGGCGCGCACCTGGCCCTTGCCGTCCTTCTCTTCCCGGTGGGTGGAGTAGGAGCGCCGCTGGGGATCGATCCGGGTGACCCGCGCGAACCAGCCATGCCGGGCGGAGACGTGAAGGTCGTCCTGAACGGCGCGCGGATAGGTCCAGTGGCGCTGGTCATCCACGTACATGAAGAGCATCACCCGCTCGCCCGGAAAGTAATCCGACAGCTCGCCCCAGGAATCCCGGAAGTGCAGCTCAGTATCCGGCCCAATCGGCACGCGCACCACATTGCCGTCCCGCTCCAGCTTCACTTCCAGCGCGGGGCCGCGCGGATCGACCCGGACGATGGTCCCGAACGCACGCGGCATCTCACCGAAGAAATCCCCCTGGAAGTGCGGTGTGGGGACGGGACTCTGCGCGAGGGCAATCGGGGCGGCGAACAGGGTGGCGACCGTGAGCAGGAGCGTCTTCATGAGGGATGTGGGACCGGGTGCCGAGGCGCGGAGAGCGGGGGCGGCACCCGGCCCCCGCCTACTTCTTCTTTCCCGACCGCTTTTTGTCGCCGGTTGGAGACTTCTCCGGGCGCTTCTCCGAGCGCTTCGGCGCCCGGACGTAGCCGGACTCGAAGACACCGGGAGGCTGCTCCGGTTTCGGCTTGCGCTTCTTCGAGGGCTCGGCCGCCTCGGGCTGGGGCCGCGCCGGTGGCGGCGGTGCGCCGGGGGCGTAACTCCGCTCCGCCCCCACCACGGCGCCCTCCGGCGCGCGCTCGACCCGCACCTTTCGCCCCCGCAGAGTCGTGCGCTGGAGCGCCTTGACAACCTGGTCGGCGCTAGCCAGCGGCACCTCGACGAAGGCGCAGCGGTCCAGGATATCGATGGTGCCGATCTCGCGACCCTGGATTCCGGCCTCGTTTGCGATGGCGCCGACCAGGTCCGTCGGCCGGAGGCCGTGCTGGCGGCCGGCCGTGATGAACAGCCGCGCCATGCCCTCCTCGGCCCGGGTTCCGTCCGACTGGCTCACCGCCTCGACGTCGATTCCCTGATTGCGCTCCTCCCAGAGAAGCTTGATCGCCGCCGCCGCGATCTCCGCGGGGCTGAAGTCATCCGCCAGCTCCTCGACCGTTATCAGGAACTGCTCCAGGTCTCCGCCTTCCGCGGCCGCGGCGACGGACTGCTTGAGGAGGTCCCGGCGCCGGGCAGCAATGTCGGCGGCGGTCGGCAGGCGGACCGGGGTGATCCGGGCGCCGGTGGTGCGCTCGATGAGCTTCAATTGCCGCCGCTCGCGCGGGCTGACGAGGGTGATGGCGTCTCCCTCGCGTCCGGCGCGTCCCGTGCGGCCAATCCGGTGGGTGTAGCTCTCCGCGTCCCACGGGATGTCGTAGTTGATGACGTGCGTCACCGTCTCGATGTCCAGCCCGCGGGCCGCCACGTCGGTCGCCACGAGCAGGTCCACCTGGCTGCTCCGGAAGCGGCGCATCACCCGGTCGCGCTCGGACTGGCTCATGTCCCCGTGCAGCGCCTCGGCGATGTAGCCGCGACCCTGCAGAAAATCTCCG
>CAYQDT010000109.1:6687-8500 GCA_964416225.1 uncultured bacterium | reverse complement strand
GCGGCGTACAGTCGCGCGCCCGCACCGGCGATCCAGGATGCCACCAGACCGGACACGAAGAGCGTCGCGATCCGGACTCCGAACTGCACGGACCAGTTGATCCAGTTCGGATTCTGGCCGCTGACCGGCACGGAGCCAATCAACTGGTTGGTCCAGATGAAGACGACCACCAGGAGCACGATCCCCAGTGCAAAGACCGCCAGCCCGATGCTCCGGCCCACCCAGTCCGGCTGCCGTGCGCGCTCTGGAAGCATTCCGAAGTTCCCGCCGTCTCCGCGCCCGAACCGTCCGCTGACGGGCCTGGGGGATGACTTCGCAATTATACACACGGCCTAATCGCCCCGCAAACCACGCGGCGCTCTCATGCGCACCGTTGTCCCGTTTCCCATTGGACGAGCCCGCCGGGCAAAAAGTTTGGGGATCGAGCCGGCCCCGCAGGCGCGGCGGGCGGCCGGCTCCTCTACGTCCGGGGCGAGCCTATTTCCGCTCGTACACCCGCACCTCCGGCATGTAGTAGCGCCAGTCATGGGGCGGGGTGCCGCGGCGCCACCAGGTGAAGCCGAGCAGCGACGGGCGCGGGCGGAAGATCACGGGGCGGTACTCCCGCTCCAGCACCGCCAGCACCGCCAGCGTTCCGCTCCGGTACGTGGGATCCGCGCGGCGGATGCGGGCGGGGTCTTCATATTCGTAATCGGAGATGACGACGAACCGCGGCCGGTACCGCCGGAGCTGGTCCGGGGCCAGACTGCCGGTGAAAGCGGGATAGGAGGCGGGCGCCAGCACGGTCCAGCGGTCCCCTCGATACAGGTCGGGCCGGGCGCGGCCTTCGGGAACCCGGTCCCAGGCCGGCGGCCCCCCGTAGGCCACGGCGCGTCCGACGCAGCCCGCCGTGGGGTCAATGGGCGGGGTGAAGAACCAGGCGTTGTCCGCGAGAGCCACGGTATCGCCGGAGGCTGCGTGGCTGCTCAGGTACTCGGCGGCGCGGTCGCGCGCGTCCGGCAGCGCCAGCACCCCGAGATGGGCGATGGTGGACAGGAGCGCCGCCAGCCCGCTCACGGCGCCCAGCACCCCCCACACGGGCGCGCGGCGGGCGCGGAGCCCATCGTCCAGCAGCCGGGCCGCGAACACGGCGAGCACCGGCAGCAGCGGGATGACGTAGCGGAGGAACTTTCGCGCGGCGGGCGCGAGCGTCAGATAGGTGGCGATCAGGAAGAGCAGCAGCAGGACGTCACCCGGGGAGCGCCGGCGGAGTGCCCAGCCGGTCCCCGCCAGCGCGAGGAGAAACAGGGGCCACTCCAGACCGACCGGGAGTGAGACCACCAGGTGATAGAGCCACGCCGGCGGGGTGTGCACGAACAGGAGACCGAGACCGGTCCGGTTGATCTCCATCTCGTAGATCACATCCTTGAGGAACCGCGCCGTCTCCAGCAGGGCGCCCGGCGTGGATAGCAGAAACGCGGCCCCGGCGGCGGCGAGCGCCGCCGCCGCCGCGCCGAGGGTGAGGACGAAGCGGCGCCCGTCCGCCCCTCCCCGCGCCGTTTTCCACCTCTTCCCCATCTCCCACAGCGGAACGGCCAGCGGCGCCAATGCGGTCACGGCGCCGTACTTCGTGCCGGCCGCCAGCCCCGCCGCGGCGCCGGCGGCGGCCATCCATCCCAGCCACTGCCGCGGCCTGTCGGCGTCCAGCGCCCGCGCCGCGCCGTACAGGGCCAGCGTGCTGAAGAAGGCCGCGGGCACGTCCACCGCCATGTAGTGCCCCATGAGGACGTGCATGGGCGCCACCGCCAGGAAGAGCGCCGCGAACCAGGCCGCG
>CAYQDT010000109.1:0-6677 GCA_964416225.1 uncultured bacterium | reverse complement strand
TCTTCCGGCATCGCGATGTCCGAGACGATCACGTCCGGACGCCAGGCCCCCATCGTCTCGAGCGCGGCCCCCGCCGTGCTCGCCGCCCGCATTTCGGCGCCGGCCGTCTGCAGCGCCGCCGCCAGAAAGTCCCGCGTGTCGTCGTCGTCTTCGACGAGCAAGACGCGCGCTCCGTAGAGGCGGCGGGCGATCCCCCAGGTCAGCAGCACCGTCCCCACGCCGAGCGAGACGGCGACGATCCGTCCGACCAGCAGCAGCCGGGCGAAATCGCCCACCCACTGCGAGAACGGCTCGTCCCCGCGCGGCACGGGGCCCCATTGGAGGAAGGGAGCGGTGAAGTCGTACGCCAGGCGGCAGAGGAAGACGTAGAGCGTGCCGTAGTTATAGAAATGCGGGGTTACCCGCCCCCAGAGCGGGTTGACCTGGCAGACGGCGTCCAGCAGCACCGTCTCGTCCGGATGGTACGGGTAGTAGCGGCCGGCGCTCGGAAGGCCCCAGTCCAGGGCCCAGCTTCGCAGTACGGCCGCCGCGCCGGCCAGGGCCAGCAGGCCCAGCAGAACACGGAGGTCCGGTCGGCGCCGCTTCGCGGCCGGGTCGGCGCGCGGGTGCTGGTGGGCAAGCGGTGAATCCATCCGTTCAGGCGGCTCCGGAGCTCGACAGCCGGGGCCTCCACTCATCGCGCAGGTGGGCAATCCCGGCCATGATGGCCTGCGCCGCGGCCTCGTATTCTTCGCGGCCCGCCTTCCGCCCCTCCGGCATGACGAAGTGGAGCGGCTCGCCGTAGACAACCGTGATCGGGGCGAGCCGGAGGCCGCCGCCCTTCGGCAGCGCGTGATCCGTGCCGTGGACATAGATCGGAACGACGGGCGCTCCGCTCCGGTAGGCGATCATCCCCACCCCCATCTCCGGCGCCTGGAGCTCACCGCTCTCGCTGCGGGTGCCTTCCGGAAACATGAGCAGCGCCCAGCCGGCTTTCAGCAGCTCCAGCGATTTCTTCAGGGCCGCGCGGTCTCCCTCGCCCCGGCGCACCGGGAATGCGTAGAGGTGAGCAATGTACCACGCAAAGACGCGGTGGTGAAAGAGCTCCTCCTTGGCCATCGACGCGCACGGCCGGACGATGCCGGTCGCGACGGCGGGCGGGTCCAGATGGCTGACGTGGTTCGCCGCCAGAATGACGGGACCGGTGGCGGGAACGTGATCGACGCCGATCAGCCGCCGGCGGAGCAGCAGGGGAAAGAGGACGCGGCAGAGCAGCCAGGTGAGCCGGTAGATCATGCTTCCCCTCGCCTCCGCACCAGCCGCTCCAGGCGGTCCACCACCTCGGCGAGGGTGAGCCCGTCCGTGACCAGCTCCTCCGCATCGCTCGCCTTCCGGAGGGGCGAGTGCTCCCGCTCCATGTCCCGGCGATCCCGCTCGGCGACGGCACGCTCCACCTCCGCCAGATCCGCCCGCTCACCCCGCGCGGCCATCTCCTCCGCCCGGCGGCGGGCACGCTCGCCCGTGGTGGCCGTGAGATAGATCTTGTAGCGGGCGTCCGGAAAGACGACGGTGCCGATATCGCGCCCTTCCATGACGGCGCCGGGGAAGGAGCCGCCGCCTTCCGCCACCATCCGGCGCTGCTGCGCCACCAGGGCGGTGCGGACCTCGGGCCAGCGGCTCACCTGGGAGGCGCCCAGGCTCATTTCGGGGGCGCGGATCTCCACGGAGACATCCTCACCGTTCAAGAGGAGGTGGGGCCGCTCTCCGTCCGGCGCGAACTGCATGTCGAGCGACCGGGCGACCTCCCCCAGGCGGGGGCCGTCGTCAAAGGAGATCCCGCTGCGCGACGCCGCCAGCGCGACACCGCGGTACATGGCGCCGGTATCGATATAGACAAAGCCCAACCGGGCCGCCAGCATGCGGGCCACCGTGCTCTTGCCCGCCCCCGCGGGTCCGTCGATGGCCACTACCGGACTCCCTGCTGCCTCACTCATTGCCCAGACCCTGAACCCTCGCTCGCACGGAACGGCGGCCGCGGCTTTCCGTCACGGCGTCTCACGGGGGCGCGGTGCGACCGTCCCCGCTACATTCTCCATCCTTGGCTCCATCAGTGCGTCACGCGGAGGCGACTTCCGGCGGACGAACCGCCGAAAGAATCGTCCGGGCGGTCGATGCAAGCGAGCGCCGGCATTCCCAATAACCCACTCAGAGACCGTGTGACAAATCCATGCTTCCTGCGAGCGGCTGCGAAGGGCGGCGGCGGCGGTCACCCTTCTCGCTCGCTCTCGGCTCAGCAGCGACTTCTCACACGATCTCTCAGGTGCGGTGCGCTCCTTTTCCCATCGACCTTCTCATGAACCGCCGGATCGCTCCTTTTGACGCGGCGGGTGCGGAGGCAACAATGAGCTGGTTCGACATTCTGATGGTGGTGATCGCACTCGGGGTGCTGATCCGGAGCATGACGCAGGAAGCGGGACGGGGCCTGATGGAGGCCATCGCCACCCTGGTGGCCGCGCACTTTTCGGCGCTGATCGCCGTCGCGCTCACCTCCGCGCTCGGGTGGCGTCCCGCCCCCGGCATGGACGCCTCGCCGCCCCTCTACGCGCTCTCCTTCGCGCTGCTCCTGGCGGCGGGGCTGGCGCTCTCCAAGCTGCTGCATGGGCAGACCCGGTGGTCCATGGACAACTTCGACTTCCTCTTCGGGATCGTCTTTGGGCTGGTGGTCGTGGTCTCCGCGGGACATGCCCTCACCCAGATCACGGCCGGATGGGTGGCGCGGCCGGACGGCACGCTGCCGGAGTTTCTCCAGAACTCATGCCTGGCGGACGAGCTCCGCTCGTTCCGGTCGTACCATTACGTGCTCAACGTGTTCCACGGCTATCAGGCCGGACGAAACTGACGCGCCTGGTCCCGGCGGGCCGCAGCCGCGGCTCCGGGACCAGGCGGAGCGCAGGCTTGCGATCCCGGCTCGCCGGGCGCCGAGCATCCCGGTCCCTGCCCGGCGCAAAGGAGAATGGGGTACAATAATAGCGTCGCGAGCTCCGCGCACGTCCCCAGCCTTGCGCTTCCGGAGCTTCGCGCTCCTCACGCTCTCCCGGCTCTCCCGGTTCTCCCCGCTCTCCCCGCACTTGCAGGGGTCCCGGAGCTCCGGGGGCCAGCCGTGCTTTCCGCTCCAGAGTGACCCGATGCCCAACCGCCGCGTCTTTTTCGCGCTTCCCGCCGCCCTGCTCCTGGCCGGCTGCAGCCATGGCGAACCCGGCAGGCAGCCCGGGGCCGCGGCGGCCAAGCCACCGACCGCCGCGGCCCCGGGCGGATCGAGCGGCTCCGGCACGCTGAAGGTGGGCCTCCTCACCGCGGGCTCCCTGACCGACAGCGGCTGGAACTCGCTGGCCGGAAAGGGCCTGGAGCAGCTGCACGCCAGGCTGGGCGCCGTCACCGGCAATCAGAGCTCCGGCGCGGCACAGGCGGAGGAGGCGCTCCGCGGTTTCGCGCGAGACGGCTGCAACCTGATCTTTGCCCACGGCCACGAGTTCGGGGACGCGGCCAAACGCGTTGCCGAGGAGTATCCCAAGACCTACTTCGTGGTCAGCAGCGGTGAGGTGCAGGGAGCGAACGTGGCGTCCTTGAAGTTCGACCTCGGCGAGGCGGCCTACCTGGCGGGGATGGCCGCGGCCGGCCTCTCCCGGACCGGCAAGGCCGGCCAGATCGGCGGAGAATCGTTTCCGGCGGTCAAAGAGGCGTTCGCGCTCTTCGAGAAGGGCGGCAAAGCCGTCAATCCCCGCTTCGCCGCCACGACCACCTACCTTGGCAACTGGAACGACGCGAACCAGGCAAAAGAGCAGGCACTCGCCATCTATCGGAGCGGGGCGGACGTGATCTTTCAGAATGCCGATGCCGCGGGCGAGGGAGTCTTCCAGGCCGCTGCGGAGAGCAAGGACCGGGGTGCGTTCGTCATCGGCTCCAATGCCGACCAGAACGAGCTCAAGCCGGACCTGATCGCCGCGAGCGCCGTGATCGACGTGCCCCGGACCTTTCTGACGATCGCGCAGGCGGTCCAGGCGGGGACGTTCAAGGGCGGCACCTACCAGGAAAACCTGAAGAGCGGAAATATCTACCTGGCCGTGAACCCGCGCTTCGAGAAGCGCCTCCCGGAGTCCGTCAAGAAGCAGATCCGGCTGGCCGAGACGGAGATCAAGAGCGGGAAGTTGAAGCTCGCGGCTGCAAAGTGATCCGCTCTCGCCCCCGCTCCCACCTTGAGCGCGGCGGAGACGAGCCATGGCCCCGGTGATCGGGCCGCGCGGCTGATCACCGGGCGCCTTCCGGCGCGAGACGGATGCCGGATCCCCGTCGAGCCCCTTCCCGGCTCCCTTTCGAAGCACCTTTCGAACTCCCTTTCGAACTCCCTCCGAGCATGCCCGACCGACCTCTCGCCGCGCGGATGCGCGGAATCGTCAAGCGTTTCGACGGGACCACCGCGCTGGACGGGGCGGAGCTCGAGCTCCGTTCCGGCGAGATCCACGCGCTGCTGGGCGAAAACGGCGCCGGCAAGTCGACGCTCATGCAGATCCTGGCCGGCCTCTACCGGCCGGACGCCGGCGATGTGGAGGTGCACGGAAAACCGGTCCGGTTCCGCTCGGCGCGAGACGGGACCGCGGCGGGGATCGGGATGGTCCACCAGCACTTCACGCTGGTGGAGAACTTCACCGTAGCGGAGAACCTGGCCCTGGCCCTTCCCCGGCAGACCCCGCTCCTGCTTCCGCGCCGAACGCTGGCTGCCGAAGCGCTGGCCCTGGCGGAGGGGCTGGGCTGGAAGCTGGAGCCGAACACGCCGGTCTGGCAGCTCCCGGTGGGGGTTCAGCAGCGGATCGAGATCGTCAAGGTGCTGGCCCAGCATCCGGACATCCTCATCTTTGACGAGCCCACCGCCGTGCTGGCGCCGGTGGAGCTGGATGAGCTGTTCGCCGTGCTCGGCAGGCTCCGCGCCGAGGGGAAGGCGCTGGTGTTCATCAGCCACAAGCTCAATGAGGTGATGCGGCTGTGCGATCGCGTCACCGTGCTCCGGCGCGGGCGAAACGCCGGCACCCTGGAGATTGGAGAGACGGACGCGCCGGACCTGGCGCGGCGAATGGTGGGCGAGCGAACACCGGCGACGGCGCCGGAGGTCTCCGGGGTCTCCACTCCCGAAAGCCGGGCCGGCGCCGCGGGTCCGCCGGTGCTCCGCATCGACGGGCTGCGCGTGCGAGACCGGCGCGGGGTCGAAGCGGTTCGGGGCCTCTCGCTCGACGTGCGCGCGGGTGAGATCCTGGGCATCGCCGGGGTGGACGGAAACGGGCAGGCCGAGCTGGCGGAGGCGATCCTCGGGCTGCGACCGGTGGAGGGAGGCGCCATCCAGTTTTCCGGACGCCCGGTGCACCAGGGCCGGAGCGAGATCGGCTACGTTCCCCAGGATCGGAAGCGGGCGGGGCTGGTGCCGGGGATGTCCGTGCGGGACAACCTCGTGCTGGAGCTGCACCAGGAGCCGCAGGCGCATTCCGGGCCATGGCTCCGGTGGCGCTACTTGAACGAGCAAGCCGCGGAGATGCTGCGGCGGTACGACGTCCGCGCGTCGGGCCTGGACCAGCGGGCCGACACACTCTCCGGCGGGAATCAGCAGAAGATCGTGCTGGCCCGGGCGCTCCAGAAGAATCCGAAGCTGCTGGTTGCCGTGAATCCCACGCGCGGTGTGGACGTGAACGCCTCCGCCTACCTGCATGACCAGCTCCGGGGCCAGCGGGAGCGCGGCGCGGCGATCCTCCTCATCTCGACGGAGCTGGATGAGGTCATCGCCCTGTCCGACCGGATCGGGGTGCTCTACGAGGGAGAGTTGATGGGAATCATGGCGCCGAATACGCCGCGAGATACCCTGGGGATGATGATGGGCGGCCGGCGTTCGGACGGGCATGAGCGGGCAAGCTAGCTGGCCCGCACGGCTGCTGCGCGTGCTGGCCTGGGCGGCCGGCGTGCCCCTCGTGGCCGTGCTGCTGGTGAGCGCCGGCGTGTGGGTGCTGGGCGGGGATCCGCGCCGCGCGCTGCAGGAGATCCACGCCGGCTCCATCGGGTCGCCGGACAGCCTCACCGAGACGCTGCTCAAGACGACCCCCCTCCTTCTGACGGGGCTCTCCGTCTCGGTGGCGTTCCGCTGCGGGATCTGGAACATCGGCGCCGAGGGGCAGTTCCTGATGGGGATGCTGGGCAGCGCGGTGACGGCGCTGCTGCTCCCGCCCCTCCCCCCGTTCCTGGCGGCAACCCTCTGCATCCTCGCCGGCACCGCGTTCGGCGCCGCGTGGGCCGGAGTGGCGGCGTGGTTGAAGCTGCACCGCGACGTTCCCGAAGTGATCAGCACGATCATGCTGAACTTCCTGGCGGTGTACCTGCTCGAATACCTGGTCCGCGGCCCACTCAAGGATCCGACCAGCGTCAGCGACTGGAGCCGGCCGCTGCCGGAGGCCGCGCACCTGCCCCGCTTCGGACGGCTCTGGGGGGTTGGAGAGCTCGGTTGGGGCGTCCTGCGCCTGCCGGACGGGCAGCCGGTGATGGCGGCCGGATTGGCGGCGGGCCGGCTGCACGTCGGGGTTCTGCTCGCCCTCCTCGCGGTCCCGGTGGCCGCACTGTGGCTGGCCCGCAGCGGCGCCGGCTTCCGGATCCGGGCGGTGGGCCTC